>UROL01000022.1 GCA_900549495.1 uncultured Eubacteriales bacterium
TTTCAAGTTTCAACACCTCCTTCGTCAGATTTCGATACCCCTCTGCCACCTTGCCACCGGGATCATGGGCAAAAATACTTTTTCCCTCGGCGCTGATTTCCTTTGCCCGGACAGAATGGGGGATCTCTGTGCCGAATACTTTGATCTTGCTGCCATAGTTCTCCCGCAGGAGCGCTGAGATCTCTTTGGCAAAGTTGGTTCGGCTGTCCACCATCGTCAGCAGGATACCGTCTATCTGGAGCTTGGGGTTGATCTGCCGCTTTACCTTGTTTACCGTGGAGAGCAGCTGTTCCAGGCCCTTGGCGGGCAGATACTCCGCCTGAACGGGGATTATGACCCTGTTGGCGGCGGCCAGGGCGTTGACCGTGAGCATACCCAGGGATGGCTGGCAGTCGATGAGGATATGGGAATATTGCCCCTTCAGCGTGTCCAGATATTGCCGCAAGATAGTCTCACGACTCATGACATTTACCAGGGATACTTCCATACCTGATAACTGGATGTCCGCAGGCATCAGGTCTACTCCCTCAGGGTGGTGCAGGATACCCTCACCGAGCCTAACCGGCTCGTCCATCAAGATTCGCCCCATAACGTCGGACAAGGTAAAGGGCAGCTTGTCCGGCTGGGGATGTCCCAAACTGATGGTCAGGCTACCTTGCGGGTCCCCGTCGATCAGAAGGACTTTCTTTCCGGCCTGCGCCAGCCCGATTCCCAAGTTGGCACAGGTCGTTGTCTTGCCAACGCCGCCTTTCTGGTTGGCAATGGCGATGATTTGCGTGTTCATTGACTTCACCTCATTTCTAATTATTGCTGTTGCTTCTGGAAATAGAAAAAGCCGCCACTTCAAAATTAACAGTGAAGTGACGGCTCTTTCTATCGCCGGAATACGAGTTCCTGAAATGAAAAAAGCACCCAGCATTTATACTGTGTGCTACATCAAATTCATATTCAATTATTCAAATTAGCTCAAACTATGCCAAACTGCCACAGCCAAAAAGCGAGGGAAAGGAGGGCTGAAAAGCACCCCAAAAATCGGCTCTCGGTTAACCACTTTGGGAACCACTTCCCCCTCTTTTCGCCCTCTTTTTGGCCAGTTAACCACTTGCGGACCACTAAAAATTGGATGAAATCGGCTCTCGTTTTGCCAAATTTGGTCAAACCATATCAGCCCGTTTAGATATAGCAAAAGCCCGGAAAACCTTGATTTTCCGGGCTTTTTGAACCATTTTGATATAGTCTGAGCAGTCGATTATCGCTTGCTGAACTGCGGAGCGCGACGAGCTGCTTTGAGACCGTACTTCTTTCTTTCCTTCATTCTGGGGTCACGGGTCATGAAGCCGGCGGCCTTCAGAGCGGGACGGTACTCGGGGTTCAGGGTCACCAGAGCACGGGAGATGCCGTGACGGATGGCGCCGGCCTGGCCGGAAACACCGCCGCCGGTGACGGAAACAACAATGTCAACCTTGTCCAGCAGCTCGGTGGTAGCCAGGGGCTGACGGACGACCAGCTTCAGGGTCTCCAGGCCGAAATACTCGTCGATATTGCGGCCATTGATGGTGATTGCACCGGTGCCGTTCTCGTAGACGCGAACCCGAGCGATGCTGGACTTACGACGGCCAGTGCCGTAAAAATACTTCTTCTTGCTCTCGTACATAGTGTGTTACCTCCAATTAGTCCAGAGTCCAGGCTTCGGGCTTCTGGGCAGCGTGAGGATGCTCAGCGCCCTTGTACAGGTGCAGACGGGTCATGCAGCTGCGGCCCAGGGTGTTCTTGGGCAGCATGCCCTTGACGGCCAGCTCCATGGCGTAATCGGAGCGGTTCTCCATCATGGTGCGTGCCTTGGTCTCCTTCAGGCCGCCAATCCAGCCGGAGACACGATAGTAGACCTTCTGCTCGGCCTTGTTGCCGGTCAGAATTGCCTTGTCGGTGTTGATGACGATGACATTGTCGCCGCAGTCAACGTTGGGAGTAAAATCGACCTTGTGCTTGCCGCGCAGCAGGTTGGCAGCGATGACAGCGGTACGGCCCAGGGGCTTACCGGCTGCATCGATGACATACCACTTACGCTCCAGGGTCTCCTTCTTAGCGAGGGTAGTGGACATATGCGTTCCTCCAATTAGGTAAAATATTTTGACAATTTCAGGGGTTTGCGGTACAATAGTCCGCGAACACTATGGATTTATACCACATCCCATTTCAAAAGTCAACAGAATTTTTGGCAAAAAATGTGTAGCACAAGATTATCTTCGAAATGCTCCTAGAATCTCTTGAATGCTCCTGAATTCTCATTTCGCATTTTTCTTATTTTTGGAGGAAAATCATACAATGCAAAAGCTAATGGGCCTGGTCCGCCGGTGCGTGGAGGACTATCATATGATTGATGCAGGGGATAAAATCGCCGTGGGTGTGTCCGGCGGCAAGGATTCTCTGGTGCTGCTTGTCCTTTTGGCGGGGCTGCGGAGCTACTATAATAAGCCCTTTTCTCTGGAGGCCATTACCATAGATATGGGGCTTGGCATGGATTACGGCGGCATCCGGCAGCTGTGCCGGGAGCTGGATGTGCCCTATACTATAATAAATACGGAAATTGCTCCCATAATCTTCGACCACCGCAAGGAAAAAAATCCCTGCTCCATGTGCTCTAAAATGCGCCGGGGCGCACTGAACCAGGCGCTGCTTGACCGGGGATGTAATAAGCTGGCGCTGGGGCACCATTACGACGATGCGGTGGAGACCTTCCTGATGTCCCTGATTTTTGAGGGGAGAATCAGCTGCTTTCAGCCGGTCACCAATCTGGACCGCACCGGGGTGATTCAGATTCGCCCCATGCTCTACATCCACGAGAAGACGGTGGACCATTTTGCGCAGCAGCAAAATCTCCCAGTGCTTACAAACCGCTGCCCGGTGGACAAGCACACCAAGCGGGAGGAAGTGAAGGATTTGATTTTTGATTTGGTAAAAACCTATCCGGATTTGAAGGAACGCATTTTCGGCGCCATGCAGCGCTATCCGCTGGCAGCCTGGGAGCCCCAGGGGCGGTATAAGCGCCCGAAGGACGAGGAGGAATAAGCAGCTATGGGATATATTATGGATTTGCGGAAGATTGTAGGACACCGGACACTGCTGCAAGTGGGGGCAAGTGTTATTGTAGAGGATGCCCAAGGGAGAGTGCTGCTGCAAAAGCGGACAGACAATCACTGCTGGGGCTACCCCGGGGGCTCTACAGAGCTGGACGAGCGGGTAGAGGATGCTGCGGCCCGGGAGCTTTTGGAGGAAACCGGCTTGACTGCCAATGGCCTTACGCTCTTTGGGGTGTTCTCCGGGCCGGATCTGCACTATGTCTATCCCAATGGGGACGAGGTGTCCAATGTGGATGTGGTGTTTCTCTGCCGGGATTATTCCGGCGAATTAAAATGCCAGGCGGACGAGTCCGAGGCGCTGTGCTTCTTCGCCCCGGGGCAGCTGCCGGAAAAGCTCTCGCCGCCGATTGTGGTTCCTCTCAGAGCCTGGGAGGCAAAACGGCTGGAAAATCCCTAGGCTCTGATTTCCCTGAACGCTGCACCCTGCAATTTTTCCCTTCCATGAATAAGGCTTCCCTCTTTTTGGGGATACTTCCTGAAAAAGGAGGCCAGAAAATGGTAAAAGGAATTTCCCGGCAGGTTATTGTAGTGCACGCTCCGGAGACAAAGCTGTTTGAGCAGGCTATTTTTATATTGAAGGAGAATGCCGCCCGGGAGGGCGTGACAGACGAGGCGCTTCTGAAAGAGGCGGAGCAGGCAATCCGGATGGGAGAGCGGCACCCCAGCAGACGCAAGCTGTATTGCTACGGCGCATTTTGGGCTGCCATAGGCGCTTTTGTCACGGTTCTGGCCTGGCTGGCAACGAGTATCCTGTAAGATTACAACAGAAAGAGAGAATACCATGCAAATCGGAACGATTCAGCTGGAAAATCCCATTTTTCTTGCCCCAATGGCAGGGGTGACGGACTGGGCCTTCCGCACCGTCTGCGCCCAGCTGGGTGCTGCGGTGACGGTGACGGAGATGGTCTCCTCCCGTGCCCTGGTGTACAAGGATCAGAAAAGCGCAAAGCTGCTGCGGAAAAACCAGGGCGGCATCTGCGGCGCTCAGATTTTCGGCAACAATCCCCAGGTGATGGCGGAGGGTGCCCGGCTGGCGCTGGAGATTTCCGGCTGCGATTTCGTCGATATCAATATGGGCTGCCCGATGCCTAAAATTGCCAATTCCGGCGATGGATGCGGGCTGATGCGGACACCGGAGCTGGCGGGAGAAATCGTTACCGCAGTGGCAAAGGCGGTGGATGTTCCTGTAACCGTCAAGTGCCGCCTGGGGTGGGACAAGGGAAGCATCAACGTGCTGGATTTTACAAAGCGTATGGAGGACTGCGGTGCAGCCATGGTCACCGTCCACGGCCGCACCCGCAGTATGCTCTATACCGGGGTTGCCGATTGGGATACCATCCGCAAGGTAAAGGAGCAGCTGACCATACCGGTGATTGCCAACGGTGACATTACCGGCGGGGAAGCGGCTCTGCGCTGCAAAAGGTGGACAGGGGCAGATGGACTGATGATTGGCCGCAGTGCCTTTGGCGACCCCTGGATTTTTCAGGAGGTAAACCAGGCATTGGCAGGAGCCACAGTTTCCCCCCGCCCGGCGCTAAGGGAGCGGGTGGCGGTAGCGGTGCACCAATTTGAGCTGGCCCAGCAGGACTTGGGGGAGCATATCGCCTGCTTGCAGGCCAGGAAGCATTTTGCCTGGTATCTGCGGGGTGTCCGCAACAGCAGCTTCTACAAAAATCAGATATCCTCCCTGACGACCATGGAGGATATCTACCGTGTAGCCAAGGAAATTGTGCGAGATCTTCAATAAAGCCGTCGAATAAAAAACAAAGGCGCTTCATATCCTAAGCCGGTGAGGTGAGGACATGAAGCGCTTTTGCATATTCCTTTTCATCGTCTGCTTGCTGGCACTGCCTGTTTCGGCAGAGCCGATTCGCTGGGTGGACTTCCAGGTGCCCTATGAAGCCATGAAATATGCCATGGACATGGATATCAGAACCAGCGAACAGGAAAACCACCTGAACTGGATTGACGTTCTGGCTCTGGCCGCATGTAGAACCGGCGGAAAATGCGGCCTGGATTCGGTGAAAAAGGTAGTTACAGAGTTGCAGGAGAAGGGCTTTTCCCGGGAGACTTTGGGGGCAGACAACAAATACCTTCAATACTACCGCCAGGCCTACACCGCCGTGCTGGGGGGACTGCTGGGAAATTTTGCCATTTACAAGGATGGACAATGGGTAACGCAGTACGGCTTGAAGGCATTCAGCCCCATTGCCCAGGGATATTATTATTCCCATTACGACGACTTTGGAGCCAGCCGCTCCTTTGGCTTTCGAAGAAAGCATCTGGGCAACGACCTGCTGGGAAGTCCGGGTACCCCCATTGTTGCCGTGGAGGGGGGAACCGTGGAGGCAATGGGGTGGAACCGGTATGGCGGCTGGCGAGTGGGTATTCGGAGCCATGACCGAAAGCGATACTACTATTACGCCCATTTGCAGAAGGATACGCCCTTTCCCCCGGGGCTGGCAGTGGGGCAGACCGTAAACCCGGGGGACGTTATTGGCTTTATGGGCCGGACGGGATACTCCGACCAGGAAAATACCAACAACATCGATATCACCCATCTGCATTTCGGGATGCAGCTGATTTTTGACGAAAGCCAAAAAGATGGCAATAACGAAATCTGGATTGACGTATACCAGCTTGTCCGCTTGCTGTCCCAGCACCGCAGCAGTGTCTGCCGGGCAGAGGGGACGGTTCAGCGGGTGTACCCCTTCTGTGACCTGGATATTACTCCACTTCCAGAACGGTGAGGGTATCGCCTGCAACGGTAAAGCGGATATTGCACCCGGCGAAGCTGAGCCCATAGATGCGCCCAGCTGTCCGCTGATAGGAGGGCCGGGGATCGTGGGTAAGCACCCCTATGGCCGCCTGGCGCTTCTCGGCGGGGAGCTTGGCAAGCAGCTCGGCGGGAAAATCCACCTGGAGCAGATAGGGGTTCGCCCCTTGGGTGAAGCCCTCGGTGGCATCCGGCTTGCAGTCGCTGTAGGGGATATAGGGTTTGATATCGAAAATCGGTGTCCCATTCATCAGGTCGGCGCCGCCCACATGCAGCACCGTACCGTATTTTTCGGTGTGCTCCGTCCCAATCAGCCGGACGCAGGAGAGACCCAGATTGTTGGGGCGGAAGGGAGAGCGTGTGGCAAATACGCCCATGCGGACGTTGCCCCCCAGCCGTGGCGGCCGTACCGTAGGCGACCAGCCCTCCCGCACAGCCTCGGAAAATTGCCAGATAATCCACAGATGAGAGAATTCGGAAATCCCCCGCAGTGCTTCCTCGTTCCGGTACTCCGGCTCGAACACAATGGTGGAGCGCAGGGCCTCTACCAGGCCGCTCTGCCGGGGAATTCCAAACTTGGTGGCAAAGTCGCTGTGCATCCGGGCAATTACATTCAATGTGACATCCTGCATACCATTCACCGCCTTTTCCATGAGCATACCATAAACAAAGCCAAAAGTCCACCCCGGCGGGGTGGACTTTTACCATGTACGATTACTGATGGGCTTCCATCCAGGCTTTGAGCTTGGTTTTGGCCAGACGGATGATATCCTCGTTGGGATAGGGAGAGGTCTCGCCGCCGCCGACGTGCAGGAAGTACAAGCCATTGGGAGTCTGGTAAAGATCCTCCTCATAACCGGCAGGATCGCCCAGGGTTCCGTAGGAATATGCCTTGACCAGCGTAGCGGTATCGGTGTCGAACTCAATTTTACAGATGACTTTCTTCATGGACCAAACCTCCTTTCGGGTGTTTTTACAACCAATGCTATTATACATGCTGAAATTCAGAAATCAAGGGTAAAAGGGGAAATATTTCCCTTTTCCAAAAAGAATTGTAACTTAGAAATGGTTTTTCCCTTCAAAATATAATTTGTTATGTGCATTATTTACAAGAAATGGAGGGAGAAAAATGTCTGATTTTTCAAGAAATCTTGCTGAAATCGGAAAAGTATGATAAAATTTCGGAAAAAGTGGAAAGGGCGGGATAGATATGAAGGATTTTCCGGTGTTCCCTACGGAGCATGGGGCAGCCAGTCTGGTGCTCAGGGAGATTCCCTATCGCCGGGAGGCGTTTGTCCACATCCGCAGTACCCAGGAGCCGGCGCTGCTTTTGCAGGAATGCGTTGCCTTCTGCGTTGCCTGTGGTGCGGAGCGGGTATACGCCACCGGCCATGAGAATTTGCAGCAATACCCTCTGCACACCCGGGTATACCGCATGGCAGGACAGGTGCATCTGCAAGAAGAGGCGGAGGTGCCCGCCATGTTCCCGGTAACGGCCCAGACGGCGGCGCAGTGGCGGAGACTGTACAACCAGCGCATGGCCAATGTGGACAATGCCGCCACCCTGGAGCAGAAGGACGAGGCGCGACTGATAACCGGCGGGGCATATTTTGTCCACCGGGCGGGGGAGCTGCTGGGCATCGGCTGGCTGGAGGGAAATACCCTTCTGGCTATGGCATCCTTGCAGCCGGGGGCGGGGGAGACGGTGTGCCGGGCAATGCAATCATTGATCCCCGGGCAGCCGATGACCCTGGAGGTGGCCTCCACCAACCAGCGGGCCATTTCCCTGTACCAGCGAATGGGCCTGCTGAAGGTGGAAGAGCTCTCCTGCTGGTACCGGGTAAAATAATCCCCGGCCCCGGAGAAAAAATTTTGCAGCTGTCAAGGAAAAATACTTGACAAACTGCAGCGCATCCTGTAGAATACCCAAGGATGTCAAGGGAAATCCCTTGACAGGCAGGAGGAACACATGGAACCGCTGGAAATGACCTTGCTCTTCGATTACTACGGTGATCTGCTGACGCAGCGGCAGCGTGCCTGTGTTGACCTTCGCTACAACCAAGACCTTTCTCTGGGGGAGATTGCCCAGGAGCTGGGTGTCAGCCGCCAGGGGGTATTTGACAATCTCAGCCGGGCAGAGGCGCTGCTGCGCAACATGGAAGAGAAAACCGGCTGTGTCCGCCGTGCCATGCAGGCCAGACGGGCAGTCCACCAGATTCTGGATGCGGCCGGGCAGCTGGCGGCATACCCCAACGAAGATATTTCCCGCCTGGCAGCCGCCATTATCCAGGCTGCAAGGTCACTTGAGGAGTAAACTATGGCATTTGAAGGCTTAACGGAAAAAATCAATAATACCTTCAAAAAGCTTCGCGGCAAGGGCCGACTGAAAGAGGCGGATGTGAAGGAAGCCATGCGGGAAATCCGTATGGCACTGCTGGAGGCAGACGTCAGCTATAAGGTCTGCAAGGATTTTACCAAGACGGTTACCCAGCGGTGTGTCGGCACGGATGTGCTGGAATCCCTGACCCCTGCCCAGATGATTGTAAAAATCGTCAACGAAGAGCTGACCAAGCTCATGGGCTCCGATACCAAGCACATTACCTTCAATCCCAACGGCCCCACGGTGGTGATGCTGGTTGGTTTGCAGGGCGCTGGTAAAACCACCAACGGCAGCAAGCTGGCAGGGCTGATGAAGCGCCAGGGGCGCAACCCCCTGCTGGTCGCCTGTGATATCTATCGGCCCGCTGCCATACAGCAGCTGAAGGTCTGCGGCGAAAAGCTGGGCATCCCCGTATTCGAGCGGGGAACACAGAGCCCGGTGCAGACTGCCAAAGAGGCTGTCCTCTATGCCCGCCAGCGGGGCTACGACATGGTTTTCCTGGATACCGCCGGACGGCTGCACGTAGACGAGCAGCTGATGGAGGAACTGAAAAATATCAAGGCCACCGTAAAGCCGGATGAAATCATGCTGGTGGTGGATGCCATGACCGGTCAGGATGCGGTGAATGCCGCCCAGACCTTCAACGAATGGCTGGACATTGATTCCGTCATGCTCTCCAAGCTGGACGGCGATGCCAGAGGCGGTGCGGCGCTGTCCGTCCGGGCCGTTACCGGAAAGCCCATCAAGTTCTGCGGCATCGGCGAGAAGCTGGAGGATATCGAGCCCTTCCACCCTGACCGCATGGCCAGTCGGATTCTGGGAATGGGCGATGTGCTTACCCTGATAGAGAAGGCCGAGAAGGCCTATGATGCCAAAAAGGCCGCCGAGATGGAGGAAAAGCTGAAGTCCAACCGCTTCACCCTCCAGGATTTCTACGACCAGATGGTGCAGATGAAATCCATGGGCTCCATGCAGGACCTGCTGGCCCAGATGCCCGGCGGTGCCAACCTGAAGGATATCAAGCTGGATGAGAAGGCCATGGCCCATACCGAGGCGATTATTCTCTCCATGACCCCCAAGGAGCGGGAAAAGCCCGAGATTATCGGTGCCAGCCGGAAGAAGCGTATCGCAGCCGGTGCCGGTGTGCGGGTGGAGGATGTTAACCGCCTGCTGAAATCCTTTGAGCAGATGCGAAAGCTCATCAGGCAGTTCTCTGCCCCCGGAATGGGCAAAAAGATGAAGCGTATGCGTGGTTTCGGTGGCTTTAAGGGCTTCCCGGGCATGTAAATTGGTTCGCTGTAAGCAAAATTGCTTTGCGATATAAATTGAAAGATTATTTATGGAGGTGAAACTCTCATGGTTAAAATCAGACTGAGAAGAATGGGCGCTAAGAAGGCTCCTTACTACCGTATTGTTGTCGCTGACTCCCGTTCTCCCCGTGATGGCCGCTGCATCGAGGAGATTGGCATGTACAATCCTCTGACCGAGCCCGCTACCATCAACGTCGATGTCGAGAAGGCTCAGACCTGGATCAAGAACGGCGCACAGCCTACCGACACCGTTCGCGGCCTGCTGAAGAGCGCTGGCGTCCTGTAATTTCCCCGAAGGAGTCACACAATGAAGGAACTTTTGCAGTATATGGCAAAAAACCTGGTGGACAATCCGGATGCAGTTACCGTTGAGGAGCAGACCAGCGAAGAAGGGAAAGTTCTGGAGCTCCGTGTCGCCGAAGGAGACATGGGCAAGGTTATCGGCCGCCAGGGACGGATTGCGAAAGAAATCCGCACCATTATCAAGACTGTAGCCCAGCGCACCGGCGAAAAGGTCACGGTCGAAATCGTGGAGTAATGCCGCCTGCCTTACCCCCAGCCGGGGAGGGCATCCGGTGAGAAACGGCTATGCGTGGCGATTTTCGTCACGCATTTTCGTTTTTAACGTTGCATTTGACAGGATGGTATCCTGCTGAAATAAAGGAGCTGTATGAGATGAAACTCCCATTTATAGACGCCGGTGAGATTGTCACCACCCATGGAGTCCATGGGGAGATGAAGGTGCTTTGCTGGCTGGATTCTCCCGAGGATTTGTGCGATTTTCACCGGTGCCGAATCAACGGAAGGGAATACCAAATTGTGTCCTGCCGGGTTCAGAAAACCTGCAATCTTCTAAAGGCAGAGGGCATCGATACCATGGAAGAGGCCCAGGGGCTGCGGGGCAAGATTGTGCAGCTCTACCGGGAGGACATCTCCGACGATGTGATTTTCGCCGCTGAGCTGATTGGCATGGAGGTGTTCTGCGGCGGGGAACTGCTGGGAACCGTCCAGGAGGTGCTGGATTACCCCGGCAATCAGGTATATGTTGTCCGGGGAGCACATGAGTATCTGATTCCCGCCGTGAAGGCCTTTGTCCACACCACCGACTTGGCCCAAAACCGGATGGAGGTTTCTGTGATTGAGGGAATGCGTAGCGATGAGGATTGATATTCTGACGCTTTTCCCGGATACCCTGGGGGACGTCCTCTCCGAGAGCATTCTCGGGCGTGCCCAGGAGCGGGGCTTTATCCGCATCGAGGCCCACCAGATTCGGGATTTTACCTCCAACAAGCAAAACCAGGTGGACGATTACCCCTATGGCGGAGGCCGGGGGGCAATTATGCAGGCAGACCCCCTCTACCGTTGCTGGGAGTCTGTGTGCGACGAGGCCGGGGGGCCGGTGCATACCATTTACCTCTCCCCCTGCGGACATACCTTTACCCAGCAGGATGCCATCCGCCTGAGCAAGTTGGACAATCTGATTTTCGTATGCGGCCATTACGAGGGCATCGACCAGCGGTTCATTGACGAATGCGTGGACGAGGAGCTTTCCCTGGGGGATTTCGTCCTCACCGGTGGGGAAATTGCCGCCATGGCCATGACGGATGCCATTTGCCGTATGGTGCCCGGGGTGCTGGCAGACCCGGAGTGCTTTGAGGACGAGAGCCATTTCAACGGCTTGCTGGAGTATCCCCAGTATAGCCGACCGGCGGTGTGGCACGGCAGGGAGGTGCCCCAAATCCTTCTCTCCGGCAATCACAAGCTGGTGGCCCAGTGGCGCAGGAAGCAAGCCCTGCGCCGCACCAGGGAGCGCCGCCCGGATATGTATGCACGATTGGATCTGTCCTCGAAGCAGGATAAAAAACTTCTGAAGGAAATGGAGGAAGAAGACCGTGAACAAGCTGGAAATCCTGAAGCAGTGGATTGACCAAAGCCACAGCATGGTTTTCTTTGGCGGTGCCGGTGTCAGCACGGAATCCGGAATCCCGGATTTCCGCAGCGTGGATGGACTGTACAGCCAGCGGTTTGAGTACCCCCCGGAGACCATCATCAGCCATAGCTTCTACCTGAGCAATCCGTCTTATTTCTTCCGCTTTTACCGGGAAAAAATGCTGCCCCTGGGATTTCAGCCCAATATCACCCACGAAAAGGTGGCCCAGTGGGAGCGAGAGGGCAAGCTGGCTGCCGTCGTGACCCAAAATATCGACGGTCTGCACCAGAAGGCTGGCTCGAAGACGGTATACGAACTCCATGGCAGCGTGCTGCGGAACTACTGCACCAAATGCCGAAAGTTCTACAGTGCGGAATTCGTCCGGGACTCCCAGGACATTCCCCGGTGCACCTGCGGCGGAATTGTGAAGCCGGATGTGGTGCTCTACGAAGAGGGCCTGAACCAGCAGACGGTGGAAAAAAGCGTTGCGGCAATCCGCAGAGCGGACTTGCTGATGGTTGCCGGAACCAGCCTGACGGTTTACCCCGCCGCCGGACTGCTGCGCTATTATCGGGGCAATCGCCTGGTGCTGATTAACCGGGATGAAACACCCTACGACGGCGAGGCGGACTTGGTTATTCACGACAGCCTGGGCAGTGTGTTCTCCCAGCTCTGAAATGCAAATCGCCCCGGATTTTTCTTGCGAGAAATCCGGGGCGAAACCATATTCGCTTATGCCTGCTTGCACCGGGACAGACGGTTCAGGGGAATCTGGGAGAATATAACCCCTGCAAAAACCAATGCACAGCCGGTCAGCTCTGTAGGGCTCATGGTGCTGTGAAGAATCGCCCATTCGCCCAAGGCGGCGAATACGGATTCCAGACTCATAATCAGGGAGGCAGCAGTGGGGTCCAGCCGCTTTTGACCGACGATTTGCATACTGTATCCCACACCCATGGAGAGGATACCGGCAAAGCATAGGGGGAGCCAGCAGTCAACGATGGCCTGCATCTGCACGGCCTCCCGGTTCAGCAGAATTCCGGGGATGGACAGGACGCAAACCACCAGCGACTGCACGCAATTCAGCTGCACACCGTCCAAATCCTGGGCCAAGCGGTCAATCAGGAGAATCTGTACGGCAAAGCCCAGTGCGCCGCCAACCAGCATCACGTCTCCAATATTGATGCCACCGGCATTGGTAAAGCTCAGCAGATACAGCCCCACCAGTGCCAGAAGCACACTGAACACAGCGTTGAGCCCCGGCTTCCGGTGCACGAAAATTCCCAGCACAGGCACCAGCACAATATACATGGCGGTCAGAAACCCCGCCTTGCCCGGGGCGGTATACACCAGCCCCACCTGCTGCAAGCTCGCCGCCGCAAACAGCGCCACGCCGCAGGTAATACCGCCACGCCACAGCTTTGGATTCTTCCACTTTTGCAGTGCGGCGGCCAGCCCGGCCTTGCGCTCCAGCAGCAGGGACACCAGAAACAGAAAAATTACGCCCAACAGACACCGAATGGCCTGAAACGTAAAGGGGCCAATCAATTCTCCCCCCACGCTCTGGGCAATAAAGGCCATTCCCCAGATAAATGTCCCCAGCAGCAGGGCCAGGGTTCCTTCCAGTTGTTTTCTCATCTTTCATCACCTGGGAGATAATCTATCACACTCTGTCAGATTTTGCAAGTTTGCATTTCCCGGCGGAGTGTGATATGATGAACAAAACAAAAAGCAGGAGCGCAGCATGGAAAAACTGTTCATTCCCACATTGCATACCTTTGCAATGAACAATATCTTTACCGGCTCCCAGGGGCTGTTTCGCTTCCGGGCTGCACCGGAAATTGTTATGGCAACCCCCAAGGAAGTGGATTACGAAAAAAGCACCATCCACGCAGAATACTGGCATGGCCTGTACTGCTACGAGAAAAGCACCATGGAGGGGGAGAAGACCTTCCCCTTGTCTTCCCAGGGAAGAGAGGACATGATTGCCTGGTTGGAAGAGAAGCTGGAAGAGAGCACATAATTTCTGCCCCGGCGGCACCAGAAAAGAGTTGACTTTTTACCCTTTTGTGGTAGAATAGGTTCGATATGCAAAGACGATACGAAAACCAAGCATTTCCGGGCGGCGTAGCGAGAAGGGGACGGTGGAAGCCCTTTGTGTGCCGGGGGTGTGTGCCATTTTCGTTGTTGCCCGGGAAGACCGGGACGGGTGCTCCCGTTATCGGGCAGCTAAGATGTCCTGCGCAAGCAGGATAATTAGGGTGGTACCGCGATTGATCCTCGCCCCTAACTTTTGGGGCGGGGTTTATTTTTTATTTTCAACTTTGGAGGTTATACCATGAATCCCAAACCTTATGGCGTTAATGAGCTGCGGGAAATGTTCCTGTCTTTCTTTGAAAGCAAGGGGCACCTGCGTCTGCCCAGTTTTTCGCTGATTCCTCAGAACGATGCGTCCCTGCTGCTGATTAACTCCGGCATGGCGCCTATGAAGCCCTATTTCACCGGCGAGGTGGAGCCCCCCCGCCATCGGGTGTGCACCTGCCAGAAGTGCATCCGTACCGGCGACATTGAGAACATCGGTAAGACTGCCCGCCACGGCACCTATTTCGAGATGCTGGGCAACTTCTCCTTCGGCGACTACTTCAAGCGGGAGGCCATCCACTGGAGCTGGGAATTCCTTACCCAGGTGGTGGGCCTGGACAAGAATCGCCTGTATCCCTCCATCTACGAAAACGATGAGGAAGCCTTTGAAATCTGGAACAAGGAAGTGGGTGTCCCCGCCGACCGGATTTTCCGCTTTGGCAAGGAAGACAATTTCTGGGAGCATGGCTCCGGCCCCTGCGGCCCCTGCTCTGAAATCTACTATGACCGGGGCGAGAAGTACGGCTGCGGCAAGCCCGGCTGTACTGTAGGCTGCGACTGTGACCGCTATATGGAAGTATGGAACAATGTGTTCTCCCAGTTCAACAATGACGGTCAGGGCAATTATACCGAGCTGGCTCAGAAGAACATCGATACCGGCATGGGCCTGGAGCGTCTGGCTGTGGTCTGCCAGGATGTCAACAGCCTGTTCGACGTGGATACCGTGATGAACATCACCAACAAGGTCACAGACCTGACTGGTGCTTCCTACGGCCAGAGCGTGAAGATGGACGTGTCCCTGCGAGTGATTACCGACCATATCCGTGCCTCCACCTTTATGATTGCCGACGGCGTGCTGCCCAGCAACGAGGGCAGAGGCTATGTGCTGCGCCGTCTGCTCCGCCGTGCCGCCCGTCACGGCAAGCTCCTGGGGGTCAACCATCCCTTCCTGTATCAGGTGGTGGAGACCGTGGTTCAGGAGAACGAGGGCCACTACGGCTATCTGCGGGAGCGGGCTGCCTACATCACCAAGGTGGTGAAGGTGGAGGAAGAAAACTTCGCCCGCACCATCGACGGCGGCATGAAGATTTTCTCTGAAATGCTGGCCGACCACAAGGCAAAGGGGGAGACGGAGTTCTCCGGTGCCGATGCCTTCAAGCTGTATGATACCTATGGCTTCCCCATTGACCTGACCCTGGAAATGGTGGCTGACGAGGATATGACCCTGGATCAGAAGGCGTTTGCCAAGCTGATGCAGGAGCAGAAGGTTCGTGCCCGGGAGGCCCGGAAGGCACTGGGCGATCTGGCATGGGCCGGAATCGACCTGGGCCTGGACAATACCCCCACCACCTTCGTAGGCTACGAGCAGAATGTATGCAATGCAAAGGTGCTGGCTGTCTGCGTGGGGGACGAGGTCTCCGGCTCCATTGCCGGCGGCGAGGACGGCATTGTTGTCCTGGACAAGACCCCCTTCTATGCGGAAATGGGCGGCCAGGTGGCCGACCACGGCGTAATTACCATGGGCGAGAGCGTATTCCAGGTGAACAACGTCCAGAAGGACAAGGGCGGCAAGTACCTGCACCATGGCAAAATGCTGTCCGGTTCTCTCAAGGTGGAGGACGAAGTCACCGCTTCCATCGATATGGAGCGCCGCAAGGGCATCATGCGGGCCCACTCCGCCACCCACCTGCTGCAAAAGGCACTGACTACCGTCCTGGGTGACCATGTCCACCAGGCCGGTTCTCTGGTGGAGCCGGACTACCTGCGCTTCGACTTTACCCACTATTCTGCTCTTACCCAGGAGGAGATGGCCAAGGTCAACGCCATTGTCCAGGATTCCATCCTGGAGGGCTACCCCATCGATACCCGGGAGATGCCCATTGAAGAGGCCAGAAAGCTGGGAGCCACGGCGCTGTTCAGCGAGAAGTACGGCCAGACCGTCCGGGTGGTCAACATGAGCGGCTACTCCATCGAGTTCTGCGGCGGCACCCATTTGGACAACACCGCCAAGGTGGGGGCCTGTCTCTTATACACATCTGACGCTGCCGACGAATAGCCTTG
>UROL01000023.1 GCA_900549495.1 uncultured Eubacteriales bacterium
CGAGATCAGCCTCGGTCTCGTGGGCTCGGAGATGTGTATAAGAGACAGGTGGAGGGGGCATCCTCGCTGCCCTCCATCTGAACCTTCACCCGCTGGCGGAGAATGTCCACATCCACCACGGTGCCCCGGCCCTCGGGGGTGTCTACAAAGGATTCCATCTTGGGGCTGGAACGAATCAGGCTTTCGTAGGTGTCCTGCTCATATTTCAGGCAGCACATCAGCCGCCCGCAGGTGCCGGAAATCTTGGTGGGGTTCAGGCTGAGGCTCTGGGTCTTGGCCATCTTAATGGACACCGGCTGGAAATCCTCCAGGAAGCTGGCGCAGCAGAAGGGACGGCCGCAGATGCCCAGGCCACCCACCATCTTGGCCTTGTCCCGGACGCCGATTTGCCGCAGCTCAATCCGGGTGTGGAATACGCTGGCCAAATCCTTCACCAGCTCCCGGAAATCCACCCGCTCGTCGGCGGTGAAGTAGAACAGGAGCTTGCTGCCGTCGAAGGCGCACTCGGCGGACACCAGCTGCATATCCAGGCCGTGGTGCTGAATCTTCTGCATACACACCTCAAAGGCCCGGCGCTCCTTGGCCCGGTTGTCGGCGTTGACCTTCTCATCCTGAGCCGTGGCCTTGCGGAGAATCTTCCGCAGGGGCGCCACGGCATCCTTGGCGGGAATGGTGTGGTTGCCCCCGGCGCAGATGCCGAACTCCACCCCTCGGGCGGTGTCCATAATCACATGGTCGCCGGTGGCGAATTTTTCCCCATCGGGGTCAAAATAATATACCTTCTGTCCCGGACGGAACTGGACGTCCACAACCTCCAGGGTCTCCTCCTGGACAGGGTTCATAAGTTCTTCCATTGGGTTTACTCCTTTATCAGATAGCGCCGCAGCGCTGGGAATTCGGGTTTATTTCTTGGGGATTTGCAGCTGCCACTCCAGATAGCCGCAGACGGCCCCGGGGGAGACATTGCTTTGCAGATACAGGGAGCATTTTTGCAGGGCAGTCAGAATTTTGTGCAGCTCCGGGCTGGTGTAGGCGGCAGCCAGCATTCTGGCCGCCGGGGACACGGCCTCCAGGCCGCTTCGGCTGACCAGGGCCGCCTCGGTGATAAGCAGCCAGCTGTCCAGCAGCTGGGACAGGGCATCCCGCTTCCATTTTTCCAGGGGCACCAGGGCCTCCATCAGCAGCAGGGGATCCCGCTGGCACAGGGCCTGTAGGAAGCTCTGGGTCTGGGGCGGCAGGGTCTGGCCGTCCCGGAGCAGCTCCTGGGCCTGGCCCAGGCATCCGCCGCTTCGCAGCACCGCCGCCTGCAAATCCTCCGGGCTTGCCTGGGGGAAATCCTGGCGCAGCCGGGGGAGCATGGTCTCCGGCTCCAGGGGCAGCAGCTTCAGCTCGGTGCACCGGGAGCGGACGGTGGGCAGCAGCCGGTTGGGGTTGTCGGCCAGCAGCAGGAACACGCCATAGCTGGGGGGCTCCTCCAGCACCTTCAGCAGGGCGTTCTGCCCGGGCAGTCCCATGTCCTGGGCCCGGGGAAAGAGGTAGATTTTATGCTCCGACTCGTTGGGCTGGATATAGATGTCCGCCCGGGCCTGGCGGATAAGCTCCACCGGCACGGTCTTCTTCTCCGGGTCGTCCACGGTGATGAAGTCCGGGTGAACCCCCTCCATCACCTTCCGGCAGGGTCGGCAGTGCAGGCAGGGCTTCTGCTCCCCCTGGCACAGAATGGCCGCCCCCAGCAGCCGGGCCAGGGTGTGCTTCCCCACCCCCCGGGGGCCGGAAATCAGATAAAAATGGGAAATATGCCCCGCCGCCAAGCTCCGGCTCAGATTTCTTTTCAGTTGTTCATTGCCCAGCAAGGCGTCAAAGGACATAATATTGCGTCTCCCAGTAATAAATTTGTACCCCAGATAAGCAGCAAAAGGAAACGGTTTCTGCGTTCCGTACAAGGGGCGATGAAAATCGCCCGTAACCCCGGATTTCAGTGAGTACCCCGATGAATGGGAACGTTTCCCGGCTCCCTCTCTGAGGGAGCTGTCAAGCGAATGCGAGACTGAGGGAGTGTACTACGATGAACCTAAAAGCTCAAAAATTTCAGAGCCAATAACGGCTTGTGGATAAACCATCGGCCCGGAACAACCATCGGACGACACTCCCTCTGCGACTCGCTAAGAGCCGCCTGCGGCGGTTGCTCGCTTGCATAGCGCCTGCGGGCGCTTAAGTCACGCCCTTTGGGCGTGCCAGCTCCCTCAGAGAGGGAGCCGGGAATGGGTGCGTACCATTCAACCAACCGCCCGGAAACCGGAACGTTGCGGGCGATTTTCATCGCCCCTACGGAGGGCGGGTGCCATGCAATGCCCCAGTGTTCCGTCTGCCGCTTTTATCATCCGTGCATTAGCCCCACAGGGCGGAGAGCATGGGGATGACCTGCTTTTTCCGGCTCATAACCTTGGGGAGGAATACGGTGTTATCCTTGGGCTCTACGCCGAAGGCCTGGCGGATGGTTTCGTCGTCGCCTACATAAATCAGCTGGGTGCCCTCCAGCAGCACGTCGGTGAGCATCAGCAGCACGGCGGAGAAGCCCTTGTCCTGGGCCACCTTCCGCATCCGGGCCAGGAACTCCTCCTTGCGGCCCAGCATACTGGGGCTGTCCACGCAGGTAATCTGGGCCACGGCCAAATCGTGGCCGGCGATGTGGAACTCCTTGTAGTCGGTAAACAGCAGCTCCTCCACGCTCTTGTTGCCCAAACTGGCGGAGAAAATGGTCTTGCCCAGCTCGTCCAGGGAGATGTTGGCAATCCTTGCCATCCGCTCGGCCATCCGGATATCCCGGGGGGTGCAGGTGGGGGACTTGAACATAACCGTATCGGAAATAATGGCTGCCGCCATCATCCCCGCCATATTCTCGCTGGGCATCAGCCCCCGGTCCTGGAACATGCTGGCAATGATGGTGTTGGTGGAGCCCACCGGCTCGTTACGCACGGTAATGGGGTTGGCGGTCTGGATGTCGGCCAGACGGTGGTGGTCGATGATTTCCAGAATCTCCGCCTCCTCCAGCCCGGGGACGGACTGGGCCGCTTCGTTGTGGTCTACCAGCACCACCCGCTTCCGCCGGGGCCGGAGCAGATGATACCGGGTGAGCACGCCTACAACCCGCTCCTCTTCGTCCAGAATGGGATAGCAGTGCTCCCGGTATTTCAGCACCTGCTCCCGCACCTCGTCCACCCGGTCGGCCAGATGGAAGCAGACCAAATCCTTCCGGCGGCAAATCCGGCCCACCGGAGTGGACTGGAAAATCAGCCGGGCGGCGGAATAGGCATCGAAGGGGGTGGAGATGATGCAGGTGGTGGTGGGCAGCCTGCGCAGATCCTCTTCCAGCTCCGCCTGGCACAGCACCAGGCAGCTGACCCCCAGCTCCAGGGCCCGGCGAATCATATCCGGCTGGTGGCCGCAGAGCACCACCGTCCTGGGGGAGGAGAAGAGCAAATTGTCCCGGCTCTTGGGCAGGGCGATGGTCACCTCGCCGCCGATGGAGTCGGTGTTCTCCCCGGCCTCGTTGAGTACCTTGCCCTCCAGCACGGACAGGACGTTGAACAGCGGCACCTCTTCCAGGAAGCCGTTGAAAACCAAATCCATATTGTAGCTGGCCACATCCTCCCGGGAGAGCATACCGTATAGGGTGCCGTCCTCGTTGGCCACCGGCAGGGCGGAGCTTTTCTTGTCGTCGGAAAGCAGCTGCCAGGCCCGGCCCAGGGTCACGGCGGCGCTGAGCACCGGGGGCTTGTCGAAATCCAGATCCCGCACCTGGGTGTACATGTCGTGAATCCGCTTGGGGGGCTGGAACCCGAACCGATCCAGCACAATCTGGGTCTCGTCGGATACATGGCCCAGACAGGCCGCCTCATATTCCCGGTCGCCGCAGGCATTCCGCAGCGCCGCATAGGCCATGGCCGCCACAATGGAATCCGTATCCGGATTCCGATGCCCGGTGACATAGATTGAATCCATAAAAAATCTCTCCTTTATAAAAGCCCCCCGATGAATGGCGAAATGTAACACATTCTGAGCTTTCGTAGGGGCGATGAAAATCGCCCGTAACCCCGGATTTTAGCGAGTATCCCGATGAATGGGAACATTTCCCGGCTCCCTCTCTGAGGGAGCTGTCGAGCGAATGCGAGACTGAGGGAGTGTAGTACGGTGAACGTAGAGGGTCAAAAGTTTCAGAGCCAAAAGAACCGCCGATTAAACCGTAAGCCCCAATCAACCAACGAACGACACTCCCTCAGTCAGCCCTTGCGGGCGTGCCAGCTCCCTCAGAGAGGGAGCCGGGAACGAGCCGTACCATTCATCGTGCCGCCCGGAAACCGTGAGCGTGCGGGCGATTTTCATCGCCCCTACGAAACTCAGAATATTTAACCGCCCAAAAATCCCCCGGTTTCCACTGCAAAAACGATACCGGGTGGGCCAGGGCACCCACGTATAGGAACCAGCCCGGTGCGTCACTAAAAAACTTCGCCGGCAAGGTTGCGGTTGAAGAGGTCTTTGATTTGGTCGGGGGTGAAGCCCTGGCCGAGGGCCCACATCAGCTTGGTCATGGCGGCCTCGCTGGTCATGTCCCGGCCCTGAATCACACCCAGCTCCAATAGCTGGTTGCCCACCTGGTATACCTGCAAATTGGCGCTGTCGTACAGGCATTGGGTGGTGACCACCACACTGACCCCATCCTCCACCGCTCGGCGGATGCCCCGAAGCCCCTGGTGCAGCACATTGATGCCCCCCAGGCCAAAGGCCTCGATAACAATGCCCCGGTAGCCCATGGCCGCCAGCATCTCAATCATGCTGGGCTTCAGCCCCGGGGTCAGCTTCAGCAGGAATACGTCCTGGCTTATCTGCTGGCAGAGCCGGGGCTCCCCCTGGGGAGGCGGCAGCGCCGATGTATCCACCACCAGCCCTCGGTTGGTCACCTGGGCGCAGTAGCGGGCGTTCACACTCTCAAAGGCGGAGAACCCGGAGGCCCGGACCTTCACCGCCCGGCAGCCCAGCATCACCTTCCGGTCGAAGGCCAGAAATACCCCCGGCTGCCCGGAGGCCGCCATGGCAAAGGCGGTGCGCAGATTGGAGGGGCCGTCGGACAGCATATCCGCCAACGGCAGCTGAGAGCCGGTGAATACCACGGGAATGTCAATCCCCGGCAGCATAAAGGTGACAGCGGAGGCGGTGTAGGCCATGGTGTCGGTGCCGTGGGAGATAACAATTCCGTCGCACCGGCTCCTGTCCTCAAAAACCCGCTGGGCAATCAGCTGCCACTGTTCCGGGGTGATATTGGAGGAATCCAGACACAGAATATCCTCCACCTCAATATCATAGAAATTGCGCAGCTGCTCCAGCGCCAGCTCCATCACATCACTGCGCCTGGGCTCCAACCCCTGCCCCCCGGGCAGGGAAGCAATGGTCCCCCCGGTGGTCAGCAGACGAATTCTCTTTTTGCTCATAGCTTCCCCCATCCCCATAATACTGTTATTATAGCCGCCAACAGCAAAAATAGCAAGAAAAACTATCCCCCCAACAAAGCCCCCAGGGCAAAAAAAGAAAAGGCTCATTTCGCAGCGGCCCCGTCAGCATAGCTGACAGCGGGTTTTGCGTTTTGCTATTTATCCGGCCATTCCCAGGGCGTAATGAAAAATGTTTACATAATTCTAACAAAAAGTTGACATAATTACCGGAAAACAGGAAAAAATTGACTTTTCTGCGGCCATATGTTATAATAATGGCGACAGATAGCCCGGGGCGGTGCTTCCCGATGTGCAGAGGGGGGAATTTTGGGAGAAAAAGTTTTTCTTTTCCCGATTTCGACAGTCTTCCACCATCTGCGGGGCTATAATGGAAGGGAAGAATTTCCTATTCTTGATTTTTTGGCACAGAAGGAGACAATATTATGGAACAGACGCCGAAGGAAGAGATGAAGATGGAGTCCCGGCGCAGGCGCAAGCCGAAGAAGCAGGCCATTCCCCTGCCCGGGTTTCTGCGCAATTATTTTGCCCACCTGGGGGAGGACGTGCGCTGGTACTTTGATATCCGGCTTTGGTCGCCGGTGATTCTGCTGGTGCTGATTCTGGCCCTGGCCCTGCCCCGTGGGGGCGGAAAGACCCAGGTAGAGGCGCTGCCCACCCAGCCGGAGATTACCGAGACCCAGGAGGCTACCGAGGCCCCCACCGCCCCGCCGGTGAATGCGGATGCGGCGGCCCTGGCCCGGCTGGCCGACAGCGTAGGCGGCGGCCGGTCCGACAATGTGAAGACCGTCATTATGTGGGTGGCGGTAAACCGCAGCGAAGACCGGAGCAACGGCTACGGCCAGAGCCTGCAGGATGAGATTGAGCGCCCCAACCAGTGGCAGGGCTATATGGAAAGTGCCGCCTACAGCGAGCATACATACGAAATGGCCCTGAAGGTTCTGGAGACCCAGGCCACCGGCGGCCTGCGGCCTGTGGACAACGATATGCTCTGGTTCGTCCTGAACGACGACGGCTCCGTCACCCTGCGCAACCAGTTCACCGCCACCGGCAACCAGAAGTGGCGGGAAAAGACCGTCAAATAATATTTCCCCACCGTCCGGCAGCGCTCCCCCTGGAAGCCGCTGCCGGGCGGCCTTTTTGCCCCATTACGCCAATCACCCGCCCGCCGGAGGGCTTTCCGGCGGGTCTGCTCCTTGCACGCTATATTTGCCGCCGGAGAAAAACCATCCCCCATTGAAAAAATGGGGGAGTTGGGTTACTATTAAAGAAAAAGCCGCTTTTGGGGGAGGGAAGGGCTATGTCTGATTTTGAAATTGACGAGGGACAGCTGTTTTATCTGGAATTTGTCAACCGGGAAAACCATTTCCGCCACATGAGCCGGGGCCGGGAGCTGGCCCGGTTTGACCTGCTGCGCAATGCCGACCCCCGGGCGGTGGAGCTGGGGGATCAGGCCTTTCAGGCCCGGCTTCAGGGGCGGCTGTCCGGGGATGCCCTGCGGAACTACAAGTATCTGTTTGTGGCAAGTGTAACCTTGTGCTGCCGCAGCTGCATGGAGGGCGGGCTGGACCAGGAGCGGGCCTTCAACATCAGCGACCTGTACATCCAGAAGATGGATACCCTCACCACACCCCAGCAGGTCATTGCCCTGCACCGGGAGATGCTGGGCTTCTATCTGAAGGAAATGACCACCGCCCGCCGCCGCCGGGACTGCGCCCGGCCGGTGCGGGAGTGCCTGGACTATATCGATACCTACCTCCACGAGCCTATCCATGTTTCGGATTTGGCAAAATATGTGGGGATGAACCAGAATTATCTGTCCGTATTATTCAAAAAGGAGACCGGCAAAGCGGTCTCCGATTATATCCGGCAGCGGCGTGTCCAGGCGGCGGAGGGGATGCTCCGCTACACCGACTACGACTGCTCTGAAATTGCCAGCTTTTTGGCCTTTTGCTCCCAGAGCCACTTTATCAGCGTGTTCCGGAAGGCCACCGGGCTGACCCCCAGGCAATACCGCAGCCGCTGGGCTGCGGAAAAGCAGGGAATCAAAGAACCGGCATCACCACGCCGTTGATGCACACATAGCAGCGCACCTTGGCGGCGTCCTGCCGGGTCTGGGCAGCGTTTTTGCTGCGGATGGTTTGCTTGTTTTTCAGAAACTTTTTCATTGCGATATCCTCCATAGGGGTTTGGTTTGTTTGCGGCCACAGTATAGCAAATGATGTCAAAAACGAATATCATATTGATTGGCCAAATATCAAATCCATTGTATTATATGCAAAAAATGCCGCTGTAATTGTTAACTTTCCGTTAAAAGACGGAAAAGATGCAACCTTTTTCATTTGTATATATTGCATAAAAATCCCCCGGCTGGGCCGGGGGAAATCAGGGGCAGGGCCGGGAAAAATGATTGTATTTTTCCCGGAATCCTGCTATGATAAGCAAAACCGAAAAGCCCGGATCTGCCGCCCGGCAGTCCTCCGTCAGGATAGGAAAGGAGTTTTTGTTTTATGCGCAAGACAAAAATCATATGCACCATCGGCCCTGCCTCCCAGAATAAGCAGACCCTTACCGCCATGTGCCAGGCGGGTATGAACGTGGCCCGGCTGAATTTTTCCCACGGCACCTACCCGGAGCAGCAGGAGAAAATTGACCTGATCAAGCAGGTGCGCCAGGAGCTGGGGCTGCCCATTGCCATTATGCTGGACACCAAGGGCCCGGAGTACCGCATCCGCACCTTCCGGGACGGAAAAATCACCCTGAACGAGGGGGATACCTTCACCTTCACCGCCGACGAGGTGGAGGGAGACCAGACCCGGGTCAGCGTCAACTATAAGAAGCTGGCGGAAAATCTGTCCGTGGGGGACCATGTGCTGGTGAACAACGGCCTGGTGGTCTGCCAGGTCACCGAGATCCGGGGCGGCGACGTGGTAACCCGGGTGCTGGTGGGGGGCGAGCTGTCCAACCGGAAGAGCATGAGCTTCCCCAATAAGGTGATGTCCGGCCCCTACCTCAGCGAGCAGGACAAGCAGGATTTGCTCTTCGGCATCCAGAACCAGGTGGACTTTGTGGCGGCCTCCTTCGTCTCCACCAAAAGCGATATGGAGCAGCTGAAAAATTTCCTGGTGGAAAACGGCGGCGAGGATATCGAGCTGATTGCCAAGATTGAGAACCGGGCAGGTGTGGACAATGTGGAGGAAATCTGCCAGATTGCCGACGGCGTGATGATTGCCCGGGGCGACCTGGGGGTGGAGATTCCCTTTGTGGAGGTTCCCGCCATCCAGAAGCGGCTGACCTCCACCTGCCGGATGCTGGGCAAGCGGGTGATCACCGCCACCGAAATGCTGGAATCCATGATTCACAATCCCCGGCCCACCCGGGCGGAGATTTCCGACGTGGCCAACGCCGTGTACGACGGCAACAGCGCCGTGATGCTCTCCGGGGAGTCCGCCGCCGGTAAATACCCGGTGGAGGCGGTGAAGACCATGGCGGATATCTGCCAGTTCACCGAGCAGCACACCAGCTACAACAAGCGCTTCTACAAGGCGGATTTCCGCATCCGCAACACCCTGGATGCCGTCTCCCATGCGGTATGCGCCATGGCCATTGACGTGGAGGCCAAGGGCATTGTGGTCTGCTCCGTCTCCGGCACCACCGCCCGGATGGTCAGCCGCTTCCGCTGCCCGGTGGACATCATCGGCATGACCACCGACCCCCGGATTTTCCGCCGCCTGTCCCTGAGCTGGGGCGTCACCCCGGTGCTGGCAGAGGAGTTCAACTCCCAGGACGTGATGTTCTTCCACGCCATGGCCAGCGCCAAGCGGGTGCTGCACCTGGAGAAGGGGGACCGGGTGGTTCTCACCGGCGGCCCCATCAACGGCAAAACCGGCAATACCAATACCATCAAGGTGGAAACCGTGTAAGGCTGCCCCCCTTGCCCCGGCAGCGGGGGCTGTACAGAGGTATTTATTATGGAATACATCACACTGACCCGGGAGAATCTGGACAGGGAGCATATCTGCTGCGCCCTCTCCCGGGAGGAGGATGCCCAGGTGGCCTCCAAAAAGGCATGGCTGGCCCAGCGGCTGGAGGAGGGCCTGGTATTCTTGAAGGCCGCCCAGCGGGGCAAATGCTTCATCGAGTACATACCGGCGGAGATGGCCTGGGTGCCCATCCAGGCCCCGGGGTATATGTACATCGACTGCCTATGGGTCTCCGGCTCCCTCAAGGGAAAGGGCTATGCCGGCGACCTGCTGGATGCCTGCGTGGAGGACAGCCGGAAAAAGGGAAAGCGGGGCCTGTGCATCCTCAGCACCCCAAAGAAGAAGCCCTTCCTGGCCGACCCGGGGTTCCTGAACCACCGGGGCTTCTCCCTCTGCGACCAGGCGGACAACGGCGTTCAGCTCTGGCACCTGCCCTTTTCCCAGGGGGAAACGCCCCCCGGCTTCCGGGAATGCGCCCGGCACCCCCATGTGGAGCAGCCCGGCTATGTGCTGTACTATACCAGCCAGTGCCCCTTCAATGCCAAATATGTCCCCCTGGTGGCCCAGGCCGCCCGGGAGCATAACATCCCCTTCCAGGCCATCCACATCACCACCCGGGCCCAGGCCCAAAGCGCCCCCACCCCGGTTACCACCTACGCCCTGTTCCTGGACGGAGCCTACCTGACCAACGAGATTCTGAGCCCGGAAAAATTTCTGAAACTGGCCGCCCGATGATATTTCCCCCACAGCCCAGGCTGCGGGGGCTTTTTTTGGGCCTTGTGAATGTGACCATAGGTTTTCTGAAAAAATCATGGTTTCTTGGTAAATATGTGCAAAGGGCCGGGTTTTGGCTCAGCAAAATTGGCTGGGGGCGATTTTCCCGGAACGGACATTTCATGCGAAAAATGTTTTCTCGATAAAAAATTACTTATTTAACAGGAATCGGTATACTTTTATTGATTATTGCGCCGAAAAAATTCCGTTTTTCACCTTGCTATTTGCTTACAACCTGCTATAATACAACTAGAATTGACATTGGAGCAGCGTTTTTCAGCCAGCGCCGCCCCAGGGAGCAGCAAAGGAGAGGTGTCTATGGGAGAACTTACATTCCGGGGGGGCGTCCACCCGGAGCAGCGCAAGGAGCTTACCGCCGGTAAGCCCTTTTTCCCGCTGAGGCCGGAGGGGGAGCTGGTATTCCTGACCAACCAGCATATCGGCAAGCCGGCGGAGCCGGTAGTGGCCAAGGGGGACTATGTGTTGGCCGGGCAGCGGATTGCCCAGGCCAGCGGCTTCGTCTCCGCCAACATCGTCAGCTCCGTTTCCGGCACGGTGAAGGCCGTGGAGCCTCGGCCCACCGCCGCCGGGGGCATGGCCCAGGCCATTGTGATTGTCCCGGACGGGAAGGATACCATGGCCCAGGGCATCGGCCAGCCCACGGACTATAAGAGCCTGAGCAATCAGGAGATTCTGGACCGGGTGAAGAATGCGGGCATCGTGGGCATGGGCGGCGCAGGCTTCCCCACCCATGTTAAGCTGACGGTGAAGGAGCCGGAGAAGATTCGCTACGTCATCGCCAACGGCGCCGAGTGCGAGCCCTACATCACCTGCGACGACCAGCTGATGCGCAGCCACCCGGCGGAGATTGTGGAAGGGCTGGAAATCCTCCTGCGGCTCTTTCCCCAGGCCCAGGGGGTGGTGTGCATTGAAAACAACAAGCCCCAGGCCATTGCCGCCATGGAAAATGCCTGCCGGGGCCACGAGAAAATTTCGGTTCTCCCCCTGAAAACCAAATACCCCCAGGGGGGCGAGCGGGCCCTGATCAGTGTGGTGGCGGGCCGCCACCTGCGGCTGGGAATGCTCCCGGCGGATGCCGGATGCGTGGTGGACAATGTGGCCACCGTCCGGGCCATTTACCGGGCGGTGTGCTTCCAGGAGCCGCTGATGGAGCGGGGGGTCACCGTATCCGGGGACAGCGTGGAGAACCCGGGGAATTTCTGGGTAAAAATCGGCACCAGCGCCCAGGAGCTGGTGGATGCCTGCGGCGGCTGGAAGGAGGGCATGGAGCCGGAGAAGCTCCTCTTCGGCGGCCCCATGATGGGCATTGCCCTGTCCGGCCTGGATGTGCCGGTGTGCAAGAACAACAATGCCATCACCGCCCTGCCGGTGGATCCCGTGGCCGAGGAACCGGTTACTGCCTGCCTGCGCTGCGGCCGGTGCAACCGGGTGTGCCCCCTGGGCCTGTCCCCCCAGCTGATGCAGGTGGCCGCCCAGCGCCGGGATTACGAGCGCTACGAAAAGCGCCTGTTTGGCCTGGAGTGCATCGCCTGCGGCTGCTGTAGCTACATCTGCCCCGCCAAGCGGCCCCTGATGCAGCTGTTCAAGGTGACCAAGGCCGAAATCATGGCGGCCAAGAAGAAGTAAGGAGGGTAGGCCAATGCGTGAATTGCTGCATCTTTCCAGCGCCCCCCATGACCGGGGCAGCCTCTCCACCAAAACCGTAATGCGGGATGTGCTGCTGGCGCTGCTGCCCACGGCGGTGCTGGGCATATGGGCCCACGGCTGGTATGCCGGGTTTGTTATGCTGGTGTCCATTGCCGCTGCGGTGGTGACAGAGTACCTTTTTAATCTTGCCACCAAGCGGGGCAATACCATCGGCGATGCCAGTGCCGTGGTCACCGGCCTGCTGCTGGCCCTGACCCTCCCCGCCCAGGTGCCGGTGTATGTGCCGGTGCTGGGAGCGGTGTTTGCCATTCTGGTGGTGAAATGCCTCTTCGGCGGCCTGGGCCACAATATTATGAATCCCGCCCTGGCAGGGCGGAGCTTCCTGCTGATTTCCTTCGGCGTTTCCATGACCGGCTACACCCTGGATGGGGTGTCCGCCGCCACCCCGTTGGCAGAGGTTGCGGCGGGGCGCAGCGTAGACGTGGTGGCCATGGCCCTGGGCAATACCAGCGGCGTTATCGGCAGCTCTGCCCTGGGGCTTTTGGCCGGGGGCATTTACCTGCTGCTCTCCCGGGGCATCACCTGGGAGATTCCCACCGCCACCATCGGCTCTACGGCGGTGTTTCTGGCCCTGTTCGGGGGCCATGGGCTGGATCCGGCGTATCTGGTGCCCCAGCTGCTGGGTGGCGGACTGCTGATGGCGGCCTTCTTCATGGCCACCGACCCGGTTACCGGCCCCTCCACCACCAAGGGGCAGCTGCTCTACGGCACCCTCACCGGCGTGCTCATCGGCCTGTTCCGGGTGAAGGGCAACGCCGCCGACTCCACCACCTATGCGGTGCTGCTGGCCAACCTCTTCGGCAACCTGATTGACGAGCTGTTCATCCCCGTGCCCTATGGCTTCCGGATTCCCAAGGAGTTTAAGAAGGCCATTCCCAAGCCGGTGAGCATTCTGCTGGTCATCACCCTGATTGCCGGGGCGGTGCTCAGCGGCGTGTATGTCACCACCTCGGAGCGCATCGCCCAGAACAATGAGCAGGCCAACCAGGCGGCCTACCGCGCCGTGATTCCCCAGGCGGAATCCTTCCGGAGCCTGGAGCTTGCCCAGGGGACGGCGGGCACCACCCAGATTCAAAGGGTGCTGGCCGGGCTGGACGGCAGCGGCCAGACCCTGGGCTACGCCATTGCGGTGCACAACAGCCAGTCCTACGACGGCGGCCTGACCCTGGTGGTGGGCATCCTGCCCGACGGCACCGTTACCGGCATCCATTTCACCGAGCTCCACGAAACCGCCGGTATGGGTATGCGCTGCGGCGAGCCGGAGTTTACAAGCCAGTTTGAAAACGGGAATGTCCCGGCCTTTGCCCTGGGCAAGGGCGGCGACGGTGACCGGGGCACCATCGACTCCGTGGCCGGTGCCACCGTCAGCTCCACCGCCGTGGTGGAGGCGGTGAATGCCGCCCTGGACTATTTCGCCGCCAACCTGAAGTAAGGAGGATGGGAATATGAAAGCAAATTGGGAACGTATATACAACGGCGTGGTAAAGGAAAACCCCGCCTTCGTGCTGATGCTGGGCATGTGCCCCACCCTGGCTGTCACCACCTCCGCCACCAACGGCCTGGGCATGGGCCTGAGCAGCCTGGTGGTGCTGGCGGTGTCCAATGTGGTGATTTCCCTGCTGCGCAAGGTGATTCCCGATGAGGTGCGGCTGCCAGCCTATATCGTCATCGTGGCCTCCTTCGTTACCGTGGTGGAGCTGCTGATGCAGGCCTATATGGAGTCGCTGTACGCCTCCCTGGGCATCTACATTCCGCTGATTGTGGTCAACTGCATCATCCTGGGCCGGGCCGAGGCCTTCGCCTCGAAAAATCCCCCGGTGCTCAGCCTGTTCGACGGCCTGGGCATGGGCCTGGGCTTCACCCTGGCGCTGACCCTCATCGGTGCCATCCGGGAGGTACTGGGGGCAGGCTCCCTCTTTGGCTATGACCTGCCCGGGAATTTCCAGCCCATTGCCTTCTTCGTCCGGGCCCCCGGTGCCTTCCTGGTGCTGGCGGTGCTGGTGGCGGCCATGAACGCCCTGGGCATCAAGAACCGCTCCAAGAAGCTGGTGGAGGGCTGCGACGGCTGCTGCGCCACCTGCGCCACCGGCTGCGAGAATAAAAAGGAGGAGGCGCAATGAAAAATCTCATTCTGATTATTGTATCCACCGCCCTGGTGAACAATGTGGTGCTGAGCCAGTTTTTGGGCATCTGCTCCTTCCTGGGGGTTTCCGCCCAGAAGAAGGCATCATTGTCCCTGGGGTTGGCGGTAACCGCTGTGCTTACCGTGTCCTCTCTGGTGGCGGCCCTGCTGTATCAGTATGTTTTGCTCCCCCTGCATCTGGAATATCTGAAAACCATTGTGTTTATCCTGGTGATTGCCGCCCTGGTGCAGATGGTGGAGATGTTCCTGAAAAAGAACGCCCATGGGGTATACCAGAGCCTGGGCATCTACCTGCCCCTGATTACCACCAACTGCGCCGTGCTGGGCGTGGCCCTGACCAATGTGCAAAACGGCTACAGCATCCTGGAGAGCACCGTGGCCGGTCTGGGCACCGCCGTGGGCTATACCGTGGCCATTGTCCTGCTGGCAGCCATTCGGGAGCACATCGACCAGGAGGCCGTCCCCGCCCCCTTCCGGGGAGCGCCCATTGTGCTGCTGTGTGCAACGCTGATGGCCATGGCCTTTATGGGCTTCGCAAGCCTGGGCTAAGGAGGGAAGGGTTATGCATATTGTGATTATTTCCACCCTGGTTATCGGCCTGGTGGGCCTGATTCTGGGGGGAGCGCTGGTTACCGCCAGCAAGAAATTCTATGTAAAAACCGACGACCGGGTGACCAAGGTGCGCCAGTGCCTCCGGGGGGCCAACTGCGGTGCCTGCGGCTATGCCGGGTGCGATGCCGTGGCCGAGGCCATGGTTCGGGGCGAGGCCCGGGTGGATGCCTGCCCCGGCAACAGCACAGAGAATATTGCAAAAATCGCCGCCATTCTGGGGAAGGAAACGGTGGACCAGGACCCCCAGGTGGCCTATGTCCAGTGCGCCGGTACCTGCGATGCCACCAAGCCCAAGGCCCGGTATGTGGGCATTGCGGACTGCCGGGCGGCGTACCTCAGCGGCCTGAACTTCGGCAGCTGTGCCTTTGGCTGCCTGGGCCTGGGCAGCTGCATCCATGTCTGCCCCCAGGGGGCCATCTCCATCCGGGACGGCATTGCGGTGGTGGACTCCCAGAAGTGCGTCGGCTGCGGCATGTGCGCCAAGGCCTGCCCCAAGGGGGTTATCGCCATGCACGACCGCACCACCAAGGTGGCCGTCCGCTGCTCCAACCAGAACCGGGGCCCGGCGGTGAAGCGGGTTTGCTCCGCCGGGTGCATCGGCTGCGGCATCTGCGTCAAGCAGTGCCAGCAGGGGGCCATTACCCTGGAAAACAATCTGTCCCGGGTGGACCCGGAAAAATGCATCGGCTGCGGCAAATGCGTGGAGAAATGCCCCACAGGCTCCATTCGTTTCCTGTAATCGATTAACAAAAAGGAGAGAATGCAAATGACAAAGAATCGCAACGGCCTGGGCCGGGCCCTGGCCGGGGAGCTGGTGAAGTGGCTGGCCTCCCTTCTGGCCAGCGCCCTGCTGCTGTTGGCCTGTGTTTGGCTGTATACCGACGCCGAGAGCCGCCCTGCCGAGGCGGTGTACGTTGGCAGCGCCCAGGAGGTGGTGGCCACCATTACCGTGTCCCAGGGTAAGCTGGTGGATGTGAGGCTGGTGGGGCCCAAGGATACCTCCCCCGCCGGTCTGAAGGCCCTGGAGGAGCTGCCCGGAAGGATTCTCCAGGCCCAGTCCCCGGAGGTGGACGGCTTTGCCGGGGCCACCCTCACCGTGGATGCCGCCAAGGCGGCGGTAGCCGATGCCATGGTTCAGGCGGGGCTGCTCCCCGCCCCGAAGCAA
>UROL01000024.1 GCA_900549495.1 uncultured Eubacteriales bacterium
GTCGGCAGCGTCAGATGTGTATAAGAGACAGGATAAGGGTTGGGTCAGCCTGGACTATGTATATGTAGAAGGCGAAGTGGGCAACAATTCCGCCTACGGCACCATCACCGCAACCCAGCTGAATGTCCGCATCGGGCCGGGCACGAACTACGACCGGATTAAGTCCCTGGAGCAGGGCGCTCGTGTTCAGATTATGCAGCGCGTCACCATCGGCACCGATACCTGGGGATATACCAACGGCGGCTGGGTATCCATGGAGTACGTTAACCTGGACGGCAGCACCACCAACACCGGCAATACCGGCACCACTGGCGGCACAACTGTAGCCGGCGTAGGCACTGGCGTGATTACCGGCTCCGCTGTCAACATCCGGGCAGGTGCCGGCACAAGCTATCAGATTGTCGGCGGCAAGTCCATGGGCGATGTGGTCAATATTCTTGAGACCGTCTCCGCAGAAGGCAAGGTCTGGGGCAGAATTGACCTGGGCTGGATTTGCATGGACTATGTCCGCATGAACTGATACACTGGAAATCTTTGATATACTTGCGGGCTCCTTCCTATCACCGGAAGGAGCCCATTTTATATGGCTTGTGCGCTTAAAAATGCTCCTGCCCAGAAAGAGCAGGAGCAAAAACTTATTGAACGGTCAGCTGGATTTTATCGCCATCCACATAGGCGTGAATGCTGCTGATGGGCTTTTCGAAGCTATCAATGATTGCCTCGCTGACAGGGTCCTCCACACTCCGCTGGATGGTACGGCGGAGGTTCCGGGCACCGTAGGTGACGGAATACGCCTTCTGCACCAGATAAGAGCGGATAGAATCATCCCAGGTGAATTCCAGGCCCCGGGCTTGAAGGCTGGATTGCAGCTCCTTCATCATAATGTCCGCAATGTTCAGGAAATTCTCCTCCGACAAATGGTTGAAGGTGATGATTTCATCCACCCGGTTCAGGAATTCGGGCCGCAGGAATCCCTGTAGGGCCTTCATGGTCTTTTCCTTCACCTGGTCTTGCTGGGTACGGCCAAAGCCCATCCCGCCGGTGCTCCCCTCGGAGCCGGCGTTGGAGGTCATAACAATGATGGTATTCTCAAAATTCACCACACGGCCCTGGGAATCGGTAATCCGGCCGTCATCCAGCACCTGGAGCAGGATGTTCAGCACATCCGGGTGGGCCTTTTCAATCTCATCAAACAAAACCACGCTGTAGGGGCGGCGGCGGATCTGCTCGGTTAGCTGCCCCGCCTCGTCATAGCCCACATAGCCGGGAGGCGAACCAATCAGCTTGGAGACGGTGTGTTTTTCCATATACTCGGACATATCCAGCCGAATCAGACTGTCCACACTGTCGAACAAGTCAGAGGCCAGCTGTTTCACCAGCTCCGTCTTGCCCACGCCGGTGGGGCCGACAAAAATGAAGGACACCGGACGCTTCTTAGGGGAAATCCCCACCCGGTTTCGCCGGATGGCTCTGGAAACGGCATCCACTGCCTCGTCCTGGCCCACGATATGCTCCTTCAGCCGCTGGGACAGGCCCTTGATTTGCTGGTATTCCTGGGCCTTGATTTTAGAGGCCGGGATTTTGGTCCAGAGCTCAATAACCCGGGCCAGATTCTCCATGGTGACGGCAGGCAAGGGCTCTTGCTCCAAAGTCTCTATCTCCGCCGCAATCTGGCACAGCTTGCTGCGAATGGCGGCAATCCGCTCGAAGTTTTGATTGTCGGTGACCTCATTGAGCATACGAAGCTCCAGCTCGTAGTCATCCCGCTCCTTACGCAGCTCAGCCAATCTGGAAAGGGCCTTGCAGCGCAGGTTCACATCGGAGCAAGCCTCGTCCAGCAGGTCAATGGCCTTATCCGGCAGGAATCGGTCTGTAATATAGCGCTCGGATAGCACCACACATTGCCGGGCAATCTCCGGGGAAATTACCACGCTATGGTAGTCGGCATAGGTCTTGGCAATGCCCTGCAGGATTTGAATGGCCTGCTCCATGGTAGGCTCGGCCACCGTTACCGGCTGGAAACGGCGCTCCAGGGCTGCATCCTTCTCAATATATTTCCGATATTCCGTGTAGGTGGTTGCGCCGATAATCTGGATATCCCCCCGGGACAGAGGCGGCTTGAGGATATTGGCGGCATTCATGCTGCCCTCGGCATCCCCGGCCCCCACCAGATTGTGTACCTCATCCACAACCAGAATGATATTGCCGCATTCCTTGATTTCGGAAATCAAGCTCTTCATCCGGCTTTCAAACTGACCTCGGAACTGGGTTCCCGCAACCAGCGCAGTCAAATCCAGGAGGAATACCTCTTTGTCCCGGAGCTTATAGGGGACGTCCCCTGCCACAATCCGCTGGGCCAGTCCCTCTGCAATGGCTGTTTTGCCCACACCCGGCTCACCCACCAGGCAGGGGTTATTTTTCTGCCGCCGATTCAAAATCTGGATGACCCGCTCGGTTTCCACATCCCGGCCAATCACCCTGTCCAGCTTTCCTGCTCTGGCTCTGCCTGTCAAATCCATGCAGTAGCTATCCAGGAATTTATGCTTCTTCCCCTGTTTTCTCTTTTCCGGCTCTTCTTTTTGCTGCTCCTGCTTCTTTGGATGGCCGGGCATGGGGAAGCTGCCGTTGCCAAAAAGCTGGTTCAGCAGGGGGAAGGTGGCCGTGCGGCTCTCGGAGCCGTCATCCTCGGTCTCGGTATCGTTCTGGCCGAACATGGTGCTCATTTCGTCGCTGATCATATCCAAATCATCTTCGGAAATGCCCATTTGCTTCACCACCTGGTCAATCTGGGGAATGCCCAGGCTCCGGGCGCATTTCAGGCAATAGCCCTCGTTCAGGGTATTTCCGTTTTCTATTTTCGTTATAAAAACAACTGCAACATTTTTCTTGCACTTGACGCACATCTTTGGCTGCATCGTCTGTCACTCCTTTTTGGGGTTTGCTTCGAAGCGAAGTATAGCACATTTGAGCGAGAAAAGGAAAAACAATTTATGAATTCTCCTTATCGGCTGGTGCATTCGAATTTCTCAATTCCGTCGTCATACCACAGATGGGTCATGTACAGCCCCCCGGGAGGGACGGTGGGCCCGGCGGCAGTGCGGTTGCCGGAGTCCAGAATCTGGCCAATCTCCTCCGGCCGGATTTTCCCCTCGGCACAGTAGACCACGGTACCTGCCATGGCTCTAGCCATATTGTAAAGGAAACCATTGGCACAGACCCGAAGCAGAATCAAGTCCCCCGTTCGCTCCACATTATAATAGTATACGGTACGCACCGTGGATTTTACGTCGGTTCCCACACTGCGAACTGCCGCAAAATCATGGGTGCCAACAAACTGAGACGCCGCCGCCTGCATCACCGCTTCATCCAAATGCTTGGGATAAAACCAGGCACGATTTACATAGAAAGGATCCTTCAACCGGGAGTTATAAATCTGATACGTATACTCCTTCCGAGCGCAGGAGCCAATGGCGTTAAAATTCTCGTGAACCTCAAAGGCCTTGGTGACCACAATATCGCAGGGCAGGTGGGTATTCAGGGCATAGGGCAACCGCTCCACCGGAATGGTGGAGCTGGTGCGGAAATTTGCAACATAGCACCGGGCATGCACCCCGGCATCGGTACGGCCACAGCCGGTCATATGGACGGAATGTCCCACCACGGCAGCAGCTGCCTTTTCCATGGTCTCTGCCACAGTGGGAAGATTCTTCTGCACCTGCCAGCCGTGGTAGGCCGTACCCAGATAGGTCAGAAACAAAGCAATATTACGCATGCTTACCTCACAGGCCAAAGGCAGCCAGTACGGAAACCGCTACCACCAGGCAGCTGCATACCCCAAAAGCCACCAAATCGATACGCGTGAAGCGCAGGAGCTTCATCTTGGTTCTTCCCTCACCGCCCTGATAGCAGCGGCATTCCATGGCGGTGGCCAGCTCGTCTGCCCGGCGAAAGGCGCTGATGAAAAGCGGCACCAGAATGGGAACCAGCGCCTTTGCACGCTGAAGGATGCTTCCGGTTTCGAAATCCGCCCCCCGGGCCTTCTGGGCGTTCATAATCTTGTCGGTCTCCTCAATCAGCGTGGGAATGAACCGCAGGGCGATGCTCATCATCATAGCCAGCTCGTGCACCGGAACATGGAGCCTTTTCAGCGGATTCAGGAGGCTCTCCAAGCCGTCTGTCAGAGAGATGGGGGACGTGGTATAGGTCAGCAGGAAGGTGCCGGAAATCAGCATCAGGATGCGCCATATCATGAAAAGCGCCCGTTTCACGCCCTGGGTTGTAATGGCCAGAGAGCCAAAGCGCACCAGCTCTTCCCCGCCGTCGGTATAGAACAAATTCAATATACCGGTGAACACCAATATAAACACCAGTGGCTTCATACCCCGAACAATGGATTTTGGCGGAATGGAGGAAATCCGGATGCAGGTGAGTAAGAACACCAGCATAACCAGGTAGGAAATCCAATTCTGGGCCACAAACAGGGCAATAATATACACAACCGTTAAAATCAGCTTTGTCCTGGGGTCCATCCGGTGGAGAGCGGAATGGCCGGGGAAAAACTGGCCAAGAGTGACATCTTTAAGCACGGCCATTCCCCTCCTTCAGCCGAAGCAGCTGGCGCACCGCCTGCTCCAGGGTATATACGTTTTCCACATCCAGACCCTTTTCCTTCAAGTCCAGGAAAATTTGGGTCACCTTGGGAATATCCAGCCCCATATTCACCAGCTCCCTGGCATGGGCAAACACCTCTGCCGGAGGCGCATCCATAATCAGTCGGGAGCCATAGAGAACCAAAAGGCGATCCGTCATTCTGGCCACATCCTCCATGGAATGGCTGACCATCATTACCGTGGCATTTTTGGCCTTGCGATAGCTTTCGATATTTCCCAAAATCTCCGCCCGGCCCACAGGATCCAGACCTGCGGTGGGTTCATCCAGAATCAGCAGCTCCGGCTCCATGGCTATGACACCGGCAATGGCCACCCGACGCTTCTGGCCCCCGGATAAGTCAAAGGGCGAGGCCTGGAGCTGGCGGTCTGTGATGCCTACGAAGCCTGCGGCCTCCCGAACTCTGCGGTCAACCTCCCCCGCATCCAGACCCATATTCTTCGGGCCGAAGGCAATATCTTTGTATACTGTCTCTTCAAAGAGCTGATATTCCGGGTACTGAAACACCAGCCCCACCTGAAACCGGGCCCGGCGTGTTGTCTGCTTGTCCGACCAAATATCCACACCGTTCAGCAACACCTGGCCGGAGGTGGGCTTCAGCAGACCGTTGAGCTGCTGCATCAGGGTGGATTTTCCAGAGCCGGTGTGGCCAATGACGCCAATGAACTCCCCCCGATTCAGGGTGAAGCTGACAGCATCCAATGCCTTGTGCTCAAAGGGCGTTCCGGCGCTATATACATAGCTCAGGTTTTTCACCTGTAAAATGGGTTCCAAATCGATTCCTCCTACGGGTCAGGCCTTTATCCAGTCGTAAAGTGCCTGCGCGCATTCCTCCGGCTCCAAGGTCGTCAAAGGAAGCTGATAGCCCTGCTGATTCAGCGCCCAGCAAAGCTCCACCCCCTGGGGGGCGGCCAGACCGATGCCGTGCAGCAGCTTCACCTGGGAGAACACCTCCCTGGGTGTGCCGTCTGCGGCAACGGTTCCCTTGTCGAGCACCACCACCCGGTCTGCCTGGGCAGCCTCGTCCATATGGTGGGTAATCAAAACAACCGTGATGCTTTTATCTTTGTTCAATTTCTTTACGGTCTCAATAACATCTTTTCTGCCCTGGGGATCCAGCATGGCTGTTGGCTCATCCAGGACGATGCACTTGGGCTCCATGGCAATCACACCGGCAATGGCAATTCGCTGCTTCTGGCCACCGGAAAGCAAATGGGGGGCGTGCTCCCGATATTCATACATACCCACCTGCTTCAAGGCCATATCCACCCTGCGGCGGATTTCCGGGCTGGCAATTCCCAGATTTTCCGGCCCAAAGGCCACATCCTCTTCCACAACGTTTGCCACAATCTGGTTGTCCGGGTTCTGGAACACCATTCCCACATTGCGGCGAACCGCCATCAGGCGCTCAATTTGGGATGTATCTATGCCGCAAACATACATTTTGCCCCCGGTAGGGAGCAAAATGGCATTAAAATGCTTGGCAATGGTGGACTTTCCGCATCCGTTTGTGCCAAGGATGGCGACAAAGCTCCCCTCTTGAATGGAGAGATTCAAATCCTCGAACACCGTCACATCCGGTGCCCCATCCACGCCTGGATAGCGGAAAGCGAGATTCTCCGCTGAAATCAAATTTTCCATGGTGTGCCCCCTCAAGGTGTCCATCTTCCTGTAGCGCCGCAGGGCAGCACCAGGCCGGAATCCCGCACCGGAAGCCCCAGCTCCCCTGCTGCGGTTTTGCCGCCCTGGGAGCCAAAGACCACATCCGATGCATAGGCCACGGCAGAGGGTGCCAGTCCGGTGGTGTAGGAATTGATAATGACAAACAGCGGCGTGTCCGTCAGCAGCTTTGCCGTCTCCTGGAGGAAGGGGTAGAAGCTGGTTTCCATCTTCCAGATCTCTCCGCTGGGGCCCCGGCCATAGCTGGGAGGATCCATGATAATGCCGTCGTACCGGCGGCCACGGCGGATCTCCCGCTGGATAAACTTACCGCAGTCGTCCACAATCCAGTGAATGGGACGATCGGCCAAGCCGGAGGCAGCGGCATTTTCTTTCGCCCAGGCCACCATGCCCTTGGAGGCATCCACATGGTATACCTCTGCCCCACCGGCAGCGGCGGCAAGGGTCGCACCGCCGGAATAGGCAAACAGGTTCAGCACCCGCACCGGACGATTGGCTGACGCCACCTTGTCCCGGATAAAGTCCCAGTTGGCCGCCTGCTCCGGGAAAACGCCGGTGTGCTTGAAATTCATAGGCTTGACATTGAAGGTGAGGTAATCCTTGTACTTAATCTGCCAGCGCTCCGGGAGGTGATGGTCAGACCAGTGACCACCGCCGGTATTGGAGCGGATATACTTGGCATCGTAATGCTTCCACTCCGGCGCTCTATGGGGTGTGCTCCAAATCACCTGGGGGTCCGGGCGAACCAGAATATACTTTCCCCAACGCTCCAGCCGCTCTCCGTCCGAGGCGTCCAGAACCTGATAATCCTTCCATTCATCGGAAATCCACATCATTTAGGCTTTCACTCATTTCTTTCTTTCTGGTAGCGCCCCCGGCATGGCCGGAGGCATTCTCACGGATGCCGTGTATCAGAAATACACATCTCCATTGCCGGAATAATCGCCGTAGATATTGCCGCCGCCTCCGCCGATGGTGCCGCCGCTGCCAAAATCATAGCTGCCGTCATCCGGGTAAATCACGCCTCCGTTGTTCCAGTTGTCCAGGCTGCCGTCCGGCGTGGTGGGGACATTGAGAATGGTGTCCTGATTGTGCATCTGGCAGGAGACGTAGGGCAGCCCCGCCAGATTGGTGGCAAAGCCGCCAAAGCCGTTCCAGGCCATGGGGTTGCCATAGTCGTCCACATAGTAGACATAGCCATCGGTGCCGTAGGCTGCATCCAGCCCCACCCGAAGTCCGGCGATGATGTCATTTACCTCGCTCTGGGTCAAGCGAACCAGGGAGCGGCTTTCAATTACGGCATCCGGGAACATGCGGCAGTATTCCGTAGCCACGCCGCCGCCGGTGACGCAGTAATCCATCTGGATATGCTTGTCGCAGTACTCCGTGGGCACATCCTCGGGATAGCAGTTTACGGATACCACCCGGGCAATGCCCCGGGCATCCATACTACAGGCGGGGGTTGCCAGCTTGCCGGAATCCAGGCAGATGCTCACATTGGTGAAGGCATTGCCGTTGTAGAGCCCCACCTGGGGCAGGCCGTTGTGGATGGGCTGCATTACCATTTTCCACAGGCGGGCAGCAGGGTTGGCATAGTTATTGGTCAGATAAATCTGCTCCGGCTGGTTGTAGCCGCACCAGACCGCCGCCGTGTAATACTTGGTATAGCCAACAAACCAACGATCCCGGTTGCTGGAGGTGGTGCCGGTCTTACCGGCAATGTTCTGGCCGGGGAACACTGCCACACCGCCGGTGCCGTTGTTGGCTGCGTTGTACAGGCAGTAGTTCATATAGTCCACGGTTTTGTCGCTGAGAATTTTATTGGACTCCTGCTGATTGTCCAGGACGATTTGGCCGTCGCTATTGTACACCTTGGTATAGGTGCGGGAGGTGCGAATAACGCCGTTGTTGGCGAAGGTGGCAAAGGCAGTGGACATCTCCCGGACGGTGGATCCCACGGTCAGTGCCCCCAGGGCCAGAGGTGCTATGGCAATATCGGACATGGCAGTGCCGTTGGAGGACACATAGTTGTCCACCAGGTAATTCTGCCGGAAATTGTTCTTTGCGAAGCTGAAGCCGTAATCCGTGCCCATCTGATTCAGGACGTTGGCGGAAACGGCATTGATGGAGGACATAACGCCCTGGAAAATCGTCCGGGAGTAGTTGTAGACCCGGCTGTCGTTTTTGGGCCAGGCACCGCCATTGTAGGTCAGGGGCAAATCCCGGATAACTGTGGCAGGGCTGAATCCGCCCTTTTCAAAGGCAGGGGCATAGACGGACAGGGGCTTCTGGGCCGAACCGGTCTGGAGTTTTGCCTGGGTAGCCTTGTTATAGGCGAAGAAATCCGTCTTCTCCCCTACGCCGCCGGCCAGGGCCACAATATCTCCGGTGGAATTGTCGATTACCACAATGCCGGACTGTAGCTGCTGGGTGCTTCTGGTGGTGGGGATGTTGTTCAGGTCCGTATAAATGGCATCCACCTGATTCTGGACATCCAAATCCAGGGTGGTATAGATATGATAGCCGCCCTTTTGAATTTTCTCCAGGTAATAGTTCCGGGCGGTCTGGTCCATGTTATCCCACACGAAGCCGTCCTGCAGAGCCATGTCGGCTGCCACATCCAGAATCACCGTATCCACAAACCAGCTGTAGATATGCTGGGAGGCATTCTGGCTGACGGAGGTCTGATTGCCGCACCGGGGGCAGAAATACAGGTCACCCTGGCGGGCATAGGTGCTCACTGTGCCGCCATAGCTACAGTTGTCGCACACAGCCCAGCGATCCTGGTCGTCGATGCCATCCTTGAACACCAGGGGCTGATTGTAGGCCTTGATATACTCCTCGTCCGTCAGATAGCCCTGGTTCAGCATTTCGCTCAGTACGCTTTCCTGACGGTAGCGGTTGCGCTGCTGGCCGTTGCGCATTTCCCCCTTGTACATGTAGACACTGGTGGAATAGGGGTTGAACAGCGAAGGGTTATTGGTAATGCTGATTAAGCTGGCGCACTCTGCCACGGTAAGGCTCTGGAGCTCCTTGCCGAAATAGGCGGCAGCTGCGGATTTGACACCGTAGCAGCCCTTGCCCAGATAAATCCGGTTCAGATACTCCTTCATGATAACGTCTTTGTCGTATTCCTTTTCCAGCAGCTGGGCACGGAAAATCTCCATCACCTTACGCTGGACGGTAATGCTCTTCTCGTCGGTGGTGTTTTTCACCAGCTGCTGGGTGATGGTAGAGCCGCCGAACTGGGAGTCGCCGCCGAAGAACATATTGGCGCAGGCCTTTACAGTGGTAATCCAGTCCACGCCCTGATGCTCGTAGAAGCGCTTGTCTTCAATGGCCACGGTGGCATCCACCAGCGCCTGGGGGATTTCATCCCAGGAGGCCGGCTGCCGGTCGGTGGTGGTATAAATCTGCTGAAGAAGCTGAATATTCCCATCGTTGTCCACATAATGGACATAGGAGGTCTTTTCAATGTCGTAGTCCTCATAAGACCAGTTCTGGGCTTCCTTCAGAATGTCATTTTGAAGGTATTCCGCAAGGGCACCCACGAACACAATGGCGCTGATCATGCAAATCAGCAGGACGGTGGCTGCTGCGCCCAGGGCAATCTTTGCGGCGGAAAACAAGGTGGAGCCCAGGGTGTATATCAGCTTCACCGTCCAATGGGGGTTCCACTCCTGACGAATCTTCTTTCTCCGTCTGCTGTTTTGTTCTTGGTTTGCCATTTGATAACCTCCGAAACTCCGGCAGCCAACTGCCGGAATGGAATCGTACTATTTTTGCAGCGCATAGTTCCCGACTATGCTGCATAGGATTATAACATAATGATGCCCAAAACGAAAGACCTAATTTATGAATTATCCTTAAATTCAGGAAATAATGCCGATATCGGCTTCCCGGTATTGGAAAAGGGCCTGCGGCGTTATTTCTTGTATACTTTAATATATTCTCCCATTCCCTTCCCTGTCGGCTTTGTTTAGTTTGTGCAATATTGACTATTGATTTTGCCGGGCGGGCAGGTTAGAATACCAGTAAAGAGTTTGGAGGTGCGTTATGGCAGACGAGTACGGCTCTGATTTTATCACCATCACCGACGAGGATGGAAACGAATATGAGCTGGAAGTCCTCTCCACCGTGGAGTACAACGGCGAGAGCTACTTGGCTGTTATCCCGGCAGACAGCGAGGATGGGAGTGACCTAGAGGTCAGCATTTTGAAGTCCTCTGACGAGGACGGAGAGCCCATGCTGTGTGCAGTCGAGGACGAGGCCGAACTCCAGGCGGTGTACGACCTGATTATGGATTCCCTCTACGAGGAGGAATCGGAGTAAACGCTTCCTGCTTGGTGCGAGTGCGTCCTTTTGGACCCACATTTTTTCAACGGGATGTTAGACTTCACGGCTGGATTGCAGACCTCCCGCCCACGCACAGACGTTGGGTGGACGCTGGGAGCAGAGAAGGTCATGAGCGGCAGCCCACCTGCCATTTCGTGCAGGTCATAATTGGACGTGCTTCGGCTAAAGCGGGGTTTGGCATGGGGGTTTCGGCCCCCATGTTTTTCTTTTTTTGTGACCCTGTCCTCTGGAATCCAGATTTTTCCCCTGCGCTCTGTCCATTTATGGATTTTTAACAAATTTGCTACTTGCAAGCCGGTGAAAAATGAATTATAATGTACTGGTCTGTTTGTAGGCTTTCCTTCGAGAAGCAAATACAAACAAATCGAACAAGGAACAATGAGAGGAAATGATTTCATGAGTGCATCCAAAAAGAAGAAGCTACGCTCCGAAGGCACCGAGAAGCTGACCGAGCGCCAGCTCAACGAACAGAAAGAAGCCAAAAAGCTCAAGCTATACAGCATCGCTTTTGTGGTGGTGCTGGTGGTGCTGATTGCCATTGCCATTAGCGTGGGCATCCGCCGCTCCATCGAGGCCAGTGGCACCCACGAGAAAAACACCGTGGCCGCAACGATTGGCGAGCATTCCCTGAGCAACGCCGAGTTGAGCTACTACTACATCGACTACGTCAACAACTATGTCAACACCTATGGCAACTACCTGTCTATGTTCGGCCTGAACACCTCCGAGTCCCTGGACAAGCAGGTATACAATGAAGAGACCGGCGAGACCTGGGCCGACAACTTCATCAAGGAATCCACCAACTCCGCCCAATCCGTCCTGGCTATGGCCGATGCCGCAGAGGCCGAGGGCTACACCCTGCCCGAGGATACCCAGGCACAGGTGGATTTGATGGGCCACAACCTGGATTCCTACGCAAAGATGTACGGCTACTCCAATGCCGATGCCTTCCTGAAGGCACAGTACGGCAACGGCGCCTCCAAGGACAGCTATCTGGCCTACTACACCCGCAACCTGCTGGCAAGCTCCTACCGGACCGCACATCAGGACAGCCTGACCTATACCGATGCCCAGATTCGCGAGGCCGACAGCAAGGATCCCTCCAAGTACTCTTCCTATAGCTTCGCTCAGTATCACATTCCTGTCTCCAAGTTCCTCACCGGCGGTACCACCGCCGAGGACGGCACCACCACCTATACCGCCGAAGAGCGTGCCGCTGCTGTTGCCGCCGCCAAGGAAGCCATTGCTCCCCTGACCGAGGCCACCAACCTGGAAGAGCTGAACGCTGCCATTGCCGCCATGAGCATTAACGAAGGCACCGAAGCCTCTGCCACCATCTACACCGACCAGGCCAAGGGCAACATCAATACCTACCTGACCGAGTGGGTAACGGATGCCTCCCGTCAGGAGAATGACGTGACCTGCATTGAGATTCCCAACACCGTCAAGGACGAAAACGGCGACGACCTGGATACCGTGACTGCCTTCTATGTGGTGCTCTACACCGGTAAGAATGACAACGAGACCAAGCTGGTCAATGTGCGTCACATTCTCATCGGCTTCTCCGGTGAGAAGCAGGAAGACGGCACCTACTCCGACGAGGTAAAGGAAGCCGCCCTGGCCAGCGCCCAGGAGGTGCTGCAGGAGTGGAAGGATGGCGACGCCACCGAGGATAGCTTTGCAGAGCTGGCCAAGACCAAGTCCACCGACACCGGCTCCAGCGCCGAAGGCGGCCTGTATGAGAATGTCTACCCCGGCCAGATGGTGCCCAACTTCAACAGCTGGTGCTTTGATGCCTCCCGGAAGCCCGGCGACACCGGCATTGTGGAGAGCACCTACGGCTACCATGTAATGTATTTCGTGGGCAACACCGAGCAGACCTATCGGGACTACCAAATCACCAACGACCTGAGAACCGCCGATATGGAAACCTGGTTCCAGGGGCTGCTGGAGAACTACGCCATTACCATGGGCGACACCTCCTACATGCGAAAGAACATCACCTTGTCCCGCAGCTGATATCTGCACTTTTCAAAATCGGAGCCGTTTCCTGCGGCTCCGATTTTTTTAATCAGAGGTTCCTTAAATTCGCCTATAGAAAAATCCCTTCGGTGCAAGTTCCGAAGGGATTTTTGCTGTATTCTATTTGCTTTACCGGGCGTTCTTCATCATCCGGCGGCGGGCAATGTTAATGGGGCCCTCCTGCATATGGTTAATCCAGGTAAGGCTCTTTCCGCAGCCGTAGGCGGTGCAGGAATCCGGGTCGTCGGCCAGGATACAGGGGATGCCGGTTCGCTCGATTAGAAGCTCTGTAAAGCCCCAAATCTGGCTGCATCCACCGGTGAGGGTAATACCGGTTTCGGAAATATCGCTGACGAGCTCGGGGCTGGTCTGCTCCAGGACGGAGAGCACCTCGTCGGCAATCTGCCGGGCGGGGCGGCGCAGCACCTCGTAAATCTCGGTGGAGGTCAGGGTGACGGTTTTGGGCATACCGGTCTTGGCATCTCTGCCCTTGACGTTCATGGTCATTTCCTCCTGGCGGGGGTAGACCTGTCCAATCTGGATTTTGATTTCCTCTGCGGTGACCTCGCCAATGACCACGCCGTACTGGCGGCGGACATAGCGGGCAATGGACTCGTCAAAGGAATCTCCTGCGATTTTCAAAGAGGAGGATACGGTAACGCCGTTCATACTCAGCACGGCAATATCCGTGGTGCCGCCGCCAATGTCTACCACCATATGTCCCTGGGTTCCCTTCAAATCCAGGCCTGCACCCAGTCCCGCAGCCAGGGGCTCCTCAATCAGGAACACTCTTCGGGCACCGGCTTCGATGGCAGCATTGATAACGCTGCGCTCCTCCACCTCGCTGACGCCGCTGGGAACGCTGATAACCACACGGGGCTTGGGCGTGAAGATAGAGGCCTTGGTCGCCGTTTTGAACATCTCCTGGAGCATACGCACGGTCATCTCATGGTCGCAGATGACACCCTCCCGCAGAGGGCGCATAGCCACCACGTTGCCCGGGGTACGATTCAGCATATTTCTGGCGGCAGCGCCTACCTGGAGAATCTTTCCCGTGTTCCGGTCCAGGGCCACAACGGCAGGCTCACGCACCACCAGGCCCTTGCCGTCGGCATAAATCAATACATTGGATGTACCCAGGTCTACGCCCAGGTCGTTAGAGAAAAACTGCATATCATTCACCTACTTGGATAGTTTATGATTTCTTACTACGGCTATGGCCGCCCCATGTACTTCCTTCGCCCCTGCGGTCAGCAGCACCCGGGCGCACTCATTCATGGTGGAGCCAGTTGTGAAAATATCGTCCATCAGAACCACCCGCTTGCCTCGCAAGTCCACACCCCTGCACACCCGGTAGGCACCAAGAATATTGGCCTTTCGCTGGGCGGAAGAGCTGAGCCCGGACTGGGGCGGCGTATTACGGACTTTCCGCAGTGTCTTGCAGGGTACAATTCCCATTGCCTTCCCAACAGCCTGGGCCAGCAGTTGGCATTGGTCATAGCCTCGTTTGAAGCGCCGGGCACGGCTGACAGGCACCCAGGTCAGGATATCGAACTCCGCCGGGCCCTGCTGGGACAGCTTTGCCGCCAGCATCCGGCCAAAACCCGGAGCAAGATAGACGGCTTTTCGGAACTTGAACCGCAGAATGCTTTTGCGGACATTGTTTTCATAGTACCAGACCGCAGTGAAACTGTCAAGAAAATGCACATCGATTTTTCCGGAAGTCTCCGGATTGGAGGCTCCGAAGGGGTAATCCGGCACCTGTGTGCGGCAACTGTGACACAAATCTACCTCATTCGCTGTCAGGAAGCTACGGCACAGCATACAGCGCCGTGGGTAAAGCACGTCCCGAAGCCAAGACAGCAATGCCATTACTCCGCCTTCCCCTGAAGCCTCAGCTTCAGTCCGGTGTAGCGGCGGTTCTTTTTCGCATTTGCCGTCATGGCCGCTACGGTTTCTTCCCTGCCCACAATTATCAGAAGCTCCCGGGCCCGGGTAATTGCAGTATACAGGACACTCCGATTCAGTAGGTACGGTGAGCCGCTCCAGGCTGTGAGAATCACAGCACGGTATTCGCTGCCCTGGCTTTTATGCACGGTTACAGCGTAGGCCTGCTCCAATTCTCCCAGCTGGGTAAAATCATAGTCCGCCTCCCGGTCATCAAAGAGGACGGTCAGCCGCTCCTGCTGCAAATCAATTTCCTTTATGGTGCCCACGTCGCCGTTGAAAATGCCATTGCCTAGGGCAGTGCCATCCGACTTCTTCCACATTATATCATAATTGTTACGAATTTGCATCACCCGGTCGCCTTCCCGGAAAATAATTTCTCCGTAGGCCTTTTCCTTTTTCTCCGGAGCGGCAGGATTCAACGCCCCTTGCAGCATTTTGTTCAGAGCCATCGTTCCCACGCCGCCCTTTCTGGTGGGAGAAAGAACCTGGATTTCTGCGGCGGGGATCCCCATATTCTTGGGCAGCCGGGAAGTGCACAGGTCACGGACTAGCTGAACCACGTTTTCCTCGGAGCTGCGCCGCATAAAAAAGAAGTCGCTGGTGACGGTTTTCAATTCCGGCATTTCCCCCCGGTTGACACGGTGGGCATTCATAACTATCAGGCTTTTTTGCGCCTGGCGGAAAATCTCCGTCAGACGAACCGTGGGAAGGCATCCGCTGCGGAGCATATCGTTAAACGGAAAGCCGGGGCCCACCGGCGGAAGCTGGTCGGGGTCTCCCACCAGAATCAGCCGCTTTCCCCGGGGAATGGCCCTGAGCAGACTGGACAGCAGCAGAACATCCACCATGGACATTTCGTCCACCACCACCACATCGCATTTCAAAGGATTGTCCTCGTCCTTTGCAAACACCATCTTTCCGGTGGCAGGGTCGATACCGGATTCCAGGAGGCGGTGAATGGTGGCAGCATTCTCCCCTGTCACCTCTCCCAGCCGTTTGGCCGCCCGACCGGTGGGGGCCGCCAGAAGATAGCGCAGCTGCATATTCCCCAGCAAATTCAGAATGCCCCGCAGGACCGTTGTCTTACCGGTGCCGGGGCCACCGGTAATCAGCAGCAGGCCGGAGGATGCCGCCTCCTGGATTGCCTGCTCCTGCTGCCGGGAGTAGGACAGGCCGCTCTCCTG
>UROL01000025.1 GCA_900549495.1 uncultured Eubacteriales bacterium
GGCAGCGTCAGATGTGTATAAGAGACAGGGGGACGGCGGCGGGTATTTACCGCATCGTAATCAAAGACGGCTCTGCCCTTCTGGGACAGATTGTCTGAGGAACTGTCTTCGTCCAGTTGAAAATCGTCGTTCAGGATGTCGTCTGTATCCGCAGAGGAAGTGTCCAGCGTGGTTCCGGGAGCCCAGCCGCAAACCGGGCAAGCGCCTGTGGAATCATCATAGGTTGTGCCGCAGATATCGCATACAATCTTGCTCATAAATGAAACCTCCTGACATGACGGGTACGCATACCCATCCTTTCGACACATTATATCACATTTGTTTCAAGAAAACAAGCACAAACATATTGCATTTTTTGTAATTTTCGATTATGATACAGGGGATAAAGGAGGCGATTGTATTGCCTGAACAACTGACTGTCTCTCCATTGCTGGACGGCTTCACCGTGGGTTCGCCGGTGGGCGACCGCTACGGCGTGAGCTGCTATCCCGCCGTCCGGGGGGATTCCCAGCGGAAATACATTGTGAAGGTGATTTCTGTTCCCGCATCCCAAACCCAGCTGGATGCGCTGCTGATTACCGGCGCATACAAGGATTCGGCCCAGGCGGCGGAGTATTACCGCACCGTGGCAGAGGATATTGTGCAGGAGACGGAGCTGCTGAAAAAGCTCTCCCGGCTGGAGGGGTTTGTTCCCTATGAGGGCTGCCAGATGGAGCCCATGCAGAAGAACAGAATTGGCTATCAGGTGTTCCTGCTCAGCGGCTTCCGGCTTTCTCTGGAGCGCTATATGCACCGGCACACTGTGTCCCATTTGGAGGCGGTGAACCTGGGCATTGACCTGTGTACCGCTCTGGCGGCCTGCCGGAATGAGGGAATGCTGTATGCGGATTTGAAGCCCTCTAACATCTTTATTTCCAATAAAAAGGAATATAAGATTGGGGATTTGGGCTTCGTTCCCCTGGACTCCCTGAAATTTACCCCCATGCCCGAGAAGTTCCGCAGCAACTACACCGCCCCGGAGCTGCTGGATGATTTGGCCGTGCTGAACGAGACGGCGGATACCTATAGTGCGGGCCTGATTCTCTACCAGATTTTCAACAACGGCCAGCTGCCTGCGGATTTGACCAAGCCCCTGCCTGCACCGGCTACGGCAGATGAGGAAATGACGGGTATTTTGCAGAGAGCCTGCGACCCCGACCCGGCAAAGCGCTGGGAGAATCCCTCCCAGATGCGCCAGGCGCTGATTGACTATATGCAGCGCAACACCATCAACAATGTGCCCATTATGGAGCCCATTACCGGCGCTGCCGTCCCCGGGGACAGCTACCGCACCGCCCAGTTCCCTGCCCAGTCTGAGCCCCAGGATACCGACGCCCCGGCAGTGCCGCAGCAGGAGCTGCCCCCGGAGATGCCGGATTCCCAGGAAGCCCCGGAGCCAATGCAGGAACCCACGGAGGAAGCCTCCCAGGAGCCCGCACCCCAGGAGCCTATCCAGGAATCACCGGCGGAGCCGGAGGAGCCGGAAAAACCGGAAGAGCCGGAGCAGCCGGAGCAGCCGGATGCATGGGAGGCGCCAGTGCCGGAAGCGCCTGCGCCGGAGGAAAATGCCCAGCAGGAGGATGCTCCGCCAGACGCCACCGGTTCCGACCAGTCCCTCTGGCAAGCTGACGAAGCATCTGCACCGGAAAGCCCCCAGCCCCAGGCCGAAGGGGCGCTGGAGCTGGACTTCGACAGCCTTGGTGTGGAGGAGGTGGCTGCTGCCGAATTTGCCGCCATCACCCAGGATGACCCGGAGCTGCAAGCCCCGGCCCAGGAGGAGCTCCCGGAACCGGAAATGGATTTGGATGCAGAGCTCCAGTCCCTGAACCAGTTGCTTCGGGCCTCTGAAAAGCCAGTGACCCGGGAGCGGAAAAAGAATCCCAACGTAGAGCCTGTGGTGATTAAGAAACCCAAGAAGCGGAAATCCGCAGTGGGCGTGCTGTTTACCATCTTCCTGCTGTGCCTGCTGCTGGCAGGAGGCGTGTGGGGCTATATGTACTATTCCAGCGAGTATCTGCAAACCGTCAACGGCATGACCGTGCAGGAGGAAGAGGGTAAGCTGGTTGTCCAGCTGGATTCCAACGTCCGGGATGGCCTGCTGAATGTGGTTTGCACCGATACCTATGGCAATTCCTCCACCCAGCCTGTCCAGGAAAACCGGGCGGAATTCACCAGAATTACCCCGGGCACCTTCTATACCCTCCAGGTGGAGATTACCGGCCTGCACAAGCTGACCAGCCCTGTCTCCCAGGTGTATACCACCCAGGGCACCACCAGCATTGTTGCCCTGAACGCCACTCCCGGCGCCCAGGATGGCAGCGTGAATTTGACCATGGTGGTGGAGGGAGCCGAGCCGAGTAAGTGGCAGGTGTTCTACAGCGCAGAGGGGGAGCCGGAGCTGACCAAGACCTTCAGCGGCCACAACGTCACCGTGGACCACCTGACCCTGGGCAAGTGCTATACCTTCCGGATGGAAACCCTGGAGGGCATCACCCACACCCCGGCCAGCGGCCAGAACACGGTGGAGTATACCCCGGTGCAGATTATCGCCGTCCGGGATTTGTCGGTGGTATCCTTCTCCGATGGCAACCTGGTTATCCAGTGGGGCAATACCGCCACTACAGAGCCGGACTATTGGGTGGTTCGCTGTTCCGGTGAGGGATACGACGAAACCCAGCAGGTCACCGGCCACCAGGCCACCTTCACCGGTATTTCCGAGAGCAAGCCCTATAATGTGGACGTGTGCGCCAACGGAATGACCCAGTCCTCCCGGCTGTCCATCTCCGCCAACCCGGTTACCCTGACGGATTTCCAAGTGGATGACACCAATTCCCAGGAGCTGAAGCTCAGCTGGCAGTTCCACGGTGCCGCCCCCGAGGGCGGCTGGCAGGTTATCTACACCCTGGACAGCAGCAGCTTGCCCAGCGCCGTGAAGGCCAGCGGCACCAGCGCCGTGGTGGCCCCCCGGATCCCCGGTGCGGTATACCACTTCACCGTCCAGACCTCCGACGAGACCTCGGTGTTCAACGGCACCCAGAGCTATACCTGCCCGGCGGCCAAGGACTACAGCGGCCACGGTGTCACCAAGAGCACCCTTACCGCCAAGCTGCTGGTGACCCCCGACAATGCCGATTGGGCCTCCGGTGCGGTTTCCAGCGACAAGTTCTTGCAGAGCTTCAACGTGGGCCAGAAGATTTCCGTGGTGCTGCAAAACAGCTACGGCGTCTACCTGGACGACGAGCAGATGAGCATCCTCTATGTGTTCCGGAATGCCCAGGGCGAGGTTGCCCCGGAGCTCATCGGCGAGGACAGCAAGACCTGGCGAGAGCTCTTCGCCTCGTCGGATTCCCGCAGCGCCGGTATGGATGTGCCCGTAGCCCCCACAACTCCGGGCAGCTATGTGCTGGACATCTACTTCAACGGCACCCTGGCCGCCTCGGCCAACCTGTCCATTTCCTGATTTGTTGCTGCATGTTTGCCCCTGGTGCTCCGGCACCAGGGGCGTTTTTCCGGCAAACAGAAATTTCCATAAAATAATTCGCTGAAAGTTCACAAATTCCCATTCGGTTGTGGTATAATGCAAAAAATAACGAATTTGGGAGGCATGTAATGCGGAATAAGAGTCATTCCACCATGGGGCGGATTTTACTGCAGGAGTATCTTCCAGATGCTCCCCGGGCCCGGGCGAAGATTTTCCTGCTGGGCTGCACCCAGCCGGACAAGAACCCCGCCACCTATCTCAAGGGTTCCCTGCGTAGCCAGTGGATGCGGGGGCACAACTATGGCAACGCCAGCCGGTTTATGATGCGCTTGGCCATGCGGCTGGATGGAAAGCAGTCCTTTTCCCCCTGGGACTATTACTGCCTGGGAAAGCTGATTCACTATACCATGGATGCCTTTACCTACGCCCACAATGAGCAGTTTGATACCCGACTGAAGGAACACAGGGAGTATGAGGTTCAGCTGCAAAATTATTTCCTGAGCCAGGTAGACAACTGCCAGACCCCCTCCTTCCGCTATTGCGGCTCTCCCGCAGCACTGATTCGCTGGATGCATGCCGCCTACGCCCGGCAACCCGGCAGTATCGAGACAGATACGGACTATACCTTCCGCACCTGCTGCATGCTGACCCAGCGCCTCACCGCCGGCCTGACACCAAAACATCCCGCCTTTGCATAACAATCGTCCCAAGCAGTGCTTTGCATAGGCAGTTCTTCAAAGTTAGCCAAATCCCCCATCTGTGAGTAATCACGGATGGGGGATTTTAGCAATGTTTAGGCCCATGGCGGCAGAGCTGAGCTTGCCCCATTTGCGCTGAATATACGTTGCATGGCAGTTCCCCGGCCCTTTGGGGTGCCGGGGAATGCTTGTTATTTGGTGGCTTCTATGCTCTGTACCCAGCTGCTCAGGGCATCCTCTGCTTCGTCCACATGGCTGCCGTGGATGGCAAGTCCTTGGGTGACCCTTGCGCCGGGGGCGGCGGAGCGCAGATCCTTCTCGGAGTGGGCAAGTCCGCTGCCCTCGTGGGTGCAGAAGGGGTGGATGGTCTTGCCGGTGAAATCGTAGTGCTCCAGGAAGGTGAACACTGCCATGGGCATGGTGCCGCAGAAATTGGGGTAGCCCAGATAGATTTCCTGGTAGCCGTCCAGATTTTCCGGCAGATTCACCAGGGCTGGCCGGGCGTGAGCCTTGCTATCCTCCACGGCCTGGGCGACGCACTCCCGGTAGCTTTCCGAATAGGGCTTCTCCTGCTGGATTTCCAGCAGGCTTCCACCGGTGAGAGCGGCCAGCTTCTGGGCACACCGGGCGGTGTTGCCGGTTTCAATTTTCCGGTAGGAGCCGCCGAAATAATTCTCTCCTGCCCGGGAGTAATATGCAATCAGAATTGCCATGAGGGCACCTCTTATTCCTTCTCGAATTCCTTAGCCACATCCTCCAGCAGCTGACGGATGGGCAGATGCTGGGGGCAGACCTTCTCGCACTTGCCGCATTTCAGGCAGTCGGATGCCTTCCGGCCCGGGCCGGTGTGGACATCATGGTAGTAGAAGTCGGCATTCCAGTCACGGTGCATCTGCTTGGTGTTCATAATGGCAAACAGGTCGGGGATGGAGATATGCTGGGGGCAGCCGTCGGTGCAATAGCGGCAGGCGGTGCAGGGAATCAGATTCTTGGACATGAAAATCTGTTGCACCTGATGGACGGCCTCCATTTCCTTTTCGTTCAGGGGCTGGAAGTCCTTCATATAGGAGAGGTTATCCATCATCTGCTGCATATCGCTCATGCCGGAGAGTACCATCATCATGCCGGGGAAACCGGCGGCGAAGCGGATGGCATAGCTGGCGGGGCTGCCGCCATGGAGCTCCTCCAGCACCTTCTTGGCTTCGTCGGGCAGATTTACCAGGTTGCCGCCCTTTACCGGCTCCATGACAATGACCGGCTTGTTGTATTTCCGGCAGACCTCATAGACCCTGCGGCTCTGGACGGCCAAATCGTCATAGTCCAGATAGTTGAACTGAATCTGCACCACCTCGATTTCGGGGTAGTCGTTCAAAATCTGCTCCAGGAATTCTGCCCGGTCGTGGAAGGAGATGCCCACATGGCGCACCTTGCCCTCCTTCTTCAGCTGGAAGGCCGTCTCGTAGGCCCGGCACTGCTTGTAGTGGGGATAGCAGCTTTCGCTCTGGGAGTGCATCAGGTAGAAGTCGAAGTACTCCACGCCGCAGGCATCCAGCTGGCTTTGCAGCAGGGGCCGGATGTCTGCCTCGGTTTTGAAAAAGCCGCCGGAGAGCTTGTTGGTCAGGATGTACTTGTCCCGGGGATAGCGGCTGGTGAGGCACTCTTTCAGCGCAGGCTCGCTTTTGCCCTGGATATAGCCGTGGGCGGTGTCAAAATAGTTAAAGCCTGCCTCCAAAAAGGCATCCACCATTTTCTTGGTCTGGTCGATATCCACCTCTTCGCCCTGCATGGGCAGCCGCATGCAGCCAAAGCCAAAATTCTTTTTAATTGTATCCATGGAAATGCTCCTTCCTAGTTTTGCATTCTGCTTGGTTGACTTATGGAATGGGGTATGGTACTATTCTATCACCCGGTAGCGGCTACCGGTCAAGACCTTTTTTCAAAAAAGGAGTGTTTATATGTATTCTATGAAAGAAGCCTGCGCTCTCACCGGGATGCGTTACGAAAATCTGAAATTCTATTGCAACCAGGGGCTGGTGCCCAATGTAAAGCGGGACAGCCACAATTACCGCCTGTTTGACGACGGAGATATTAAGTGGATTCAAAGCCTGAACTGTCTGAAAAACTGCGGCATGGGCATCGAGGAGATGAAGCGCTACCTGGATCTTTGCCGGGAGGGGCAGACCACCATCCCCCAGCGTAAGGCCATTCTGGCAGACAAAAAGGAGTCCCTGCTCCAATCCATCCAGCAGCTGCAAAAGGCCATTGACTATATCGACTGGAAGCAGAGCTACTACGACCGTATCCTCTCCGGAGAGGAAATCCCCAGCAGCAGCTTTACCCATTAGATTTCCCGGATGAAAAAATTGCAGAAATATAGACAGGAGTGAAAGAAATATGGAAGAGCAAGCACTACGCAGCCGTCTGGAACGCATGAGCCTGGAAGAGAAGGTTTTGCAGCTGGTGCAGGTGGCGGGAGGCACCTTCAGCGGGGACGGAAGCCTGGAAACCGGCCCTGCTGCTGCCCTGGGCCTTAGCGGGGAGCAGGGGAACAAGGTGGGCTCCGTCCTGTCCCTGGTGGGGGCAGAGGCCACAGAGGCATTGCAGAATACACTGGCGCAAGCCCAGCCGGAGCCGATTCCGCTGCTGTTTATGGCGGATGTTATCAACGGCTATCGGACGGTGTTCCCCATCCCACTGGCCCAGGGGTGCAGCTTCCACCCGGAGCTGGTAAGGGATTGCGCCCAAATGGCGGCAAAGGAGGCCAGCTGGGCGGGAATCCACTGCACCTTCTCCCCCATGGTGGATTTGTGCCGGGATGCCCGCTGGGGCCGGTGCATGGAGTCCACCGGCGAGGATGTGTACCTGAACAGCTGCATGGCCTCTGCCATGGTGGAGGGCTACCAGGGAGCGGGTTTGCAGAACCCGGAATCCCTGGCGGCCTGTGTGAAGCATTTTGCCGGCTACGGCGCCCCTACCGGAGGCCGGGAGTACACCGGTGCGGAGCTGTCGGAGCACACCCTGCGGCAGTCCCATTTGCCCGCCTATGCCTCCGGCGTACAGAGCGGCGCAGCAATGGTGATGTCTGCCTTCAATGGCCTGGACGGCATCCCCTGCACCGGCAACAAAAAACTGCTGACGGAAATCCTTCGGGAGGAAATGGGCTTTGACGGCCTCACCATCTCCGACTGGGGGGCGGTGGAAGAGCTGATAAAAATGGGAATCGCCCGGGATGGTGCCCAGGCGGCAGAGGAAGCGCTGAATGCAGGGCTGGATATGGAAATGATGTCCGGCACCTTCGCTGGGAATTTGCAGGAGCTGGTTCGGTCTGGGAAGGTCTCTCAGCAGCGGTTGGACCAGGCAGTCTACCGAGTGCTTCGGCTGAAAAATGACCTGGGCCTATTTGAAAATCCCAACCGGGGCAGAAATCCGGAGCGGGATACCGCTCCCATGCCCCAGGCCCACCGGGAGCTGGCCCGGCGGATGGCAGAGGAGAGCCTGGTGCTGCTGGAAAACCGGGGGCAGCTGCTGCCCCTGCCAAAACAGGGAAAGAAAATTGCCCTCATCGGCCCCTATGGCAATACCCGGGAGCTGAACGGCTCCTGGTCAATCTTCGCAGACACCCAGGACAACCAGACCCTGACCCAGGCCTTGCAGGAGGCGGGAATTGCCCACACCTATCTGCCCGGCTGCCCCATGCTCACACCGGGCACCTGCTTCCCCGGCCGGATGGCCCTTACCCGGGAGGATATGACGGCCCAGGAGCAGGCGGAAATGCTCCGCCAGGCAGTGGCGGCAGCCCGGCAGGCGGATATTGTAATCCTTGCCCTGGGGGAGCACATGGAGCAGAGCGGCGAGGCGGCCTCCACCGCCCGGATGGAGCTGCCCACGGTGCAGCAGGAGCTGCTGCGCCAGGTGGCGGCGGTGAATCCCAATCTGGTTACGCTGATTTTCTCTGGCCGCCCCCTGGTGCTGGGGGAGGTGGCGGATACCACAAAGGCACTGCTGCAATGCTGGCTTCCCGGCACAGAGGGAGCAGCGGCTATCCGAAATGTACTGTTTGGCGATGCGGTGCCCAGCGGCAAGCTCTCTATGAGCTTCCCATATACCGCTGCCCAGGAGCCTATCTGGTACAGTGACCTACGCAACGGACGGATGCGGGATGCCTTCCCCTCTGTGCGCTATATCTCCGGCTATCTGGACTGCCCGGATGTTCCCCGGTATCCCTTCGGCTTCGGCCTGAGCTATACCAGCTTCTCCTATGGCACACCGGAAATCCTGGGGGACCTGGACCGGGATGGGGAGATAACCGTCCGCTGCCCGGTGACCAATGTGGGAAATTGCACCGGCACCGAGATTGCCCAGCTGTATGTCAGCGACCAGGTCGCCACGGTGATTTGCCCGGCCCGGGAGCTGAAGGGCTTCCGGCGGCTGACGCTGGCCCCGGGGCAGACGGCTATGGCGGAGTTTATCCTCACCCCCGGCCTTCTCAGCCTGGTGAACCGCAGCGGCAATCGGGTGCTGGAGCCCGGAGCCTTTACCGCCTGGGTGGGCGGGGACAGCCGCACCCAGAACGGGATAGAGTTTACCTGCCGGAAGGGCAGGGCGCTTTCCAAGTGGTGCATCCGCTAAGCGCCTGGCAGCAGCCGAATGTATAAAAGAACCTCTGAGAAGTGCTTGGGCCTTCTCAGAGGTTCTTATCTATACATGCAGTGTGTTGCGGAATTCGTTGGCACTCATACCCTCCAGCTTTTTGAAGGTTCGGGCAAAATGCGCCGTATCGGCGTAGCCCACCTCCTCGCTGATGTCCCCGATTTTCAGACTGGGGTCGGACAGCAGCACCTTGGCCCTGTCAATGCGGATGGCGTTGAGAATGTCGTAAAAGCTCTTTCCCGTATACCGGTTCAGGAGCTTTGAAAGGTGCCACTGAGATACATAGCAGCTCTCCGCCACCGCTTGCAGGGTCAGCTTCTCCCGATAGTGGGAGTGCATATAGGCGCAGGCCTGATCAACAAGAAAGCTGCCTGCACTCTGGCTTTGCTCATCGATTGTTTCCTCCGGCGGCAGCTTTTCCAGGCGGCTGACCATGGTTTGCAGTGCCTCGTTGATTTCGTCCATCTTGGTTGGCTTTAGCAGAAACCGGGCCACGCCCAGGCGTATGGCCTCTTGGGCATAGGCAAAATCCCGGTATCCGGTCATTACCGTCACCTGCAAATTTGGGTATTCGCTACGCAGTCCCGCCAGCATGGTCAGCCCACTCTGGCCGGGCATCCGGATATCCGTAAAAAGAATCTGGGGGTGGAAAGCACGAATCAAATCGGCCCCGGATGGGGCATCGTTGGCGGTGCCCACCACCTGGCAGCCGTAATCGGCCCACTTCACAACCTTGCGCAGACCCTCTACAATAATGCGTTCATCGTCAATCAGAACAACTCGGTACACTGCGATCCCCCCAGACCATACAATTATATCGGGTTTCCCCCGGAAAATCAACCTTTTACTGCACCGGCAGTAAGTCCCTTGATAATGTGCTTTTGCAGGCACACATAGACAATCAGCACCGGTACCACCACCAGTACCACAGAGGCCGCCATCAGCCCATAGTTCACACCGGCCTGGGAGCTGATTTCATTCAGCAGTCCGGTGATGGCCCGCTCCTGGGGATAGCGCAGGAAGAAGGATTGGGTGAACAGGTCGTTGTAGCTCCACAGGAAAGCAAAGATTGCGACGGTGGCAAAGGAGGACTTGGCGGCGGGCACAATGATGCGGAAGAAAATCTGGAATACATTGCAGCCATCCAGATAGGCGCTCTCCTCCAGCTCAATGGGCACCGACTGGATAAAGCCGGTGAGGATGATAATGGCAAAGCAGAGATTCCCGGCAATCTGCGGAAGGATGGTTGCCACCAGGCTCAGCCAGCGGCTGCCGGTGCCGGCAATGCCCAGCACCACCTGCATCCGGAACACAGGAATGATGGTGGAGAACACGGGGAACATCATCCCGGCCATGACCATGCTTTGCAGCAGCTTGCGGCCCCGGAAGCGGTAGCGGCACAGGCCATAGGCGGCCAGTCCGGCGAGGACTACCACCACCACGGTGACGGAGCCGGAAATCAGGATGGAGTTAAAGTAGGCGTTGCCGAAGTCAGAACGCTCCATGGCGGTGCGGTAATTGTCCAGGGTGAAGGCATTCCCCAGGGGGAGGGAGAAGGAGTCCGAGAGAATCAGCCCCTTTTTGCGGAAGGAATTCAGCACCACCCATACAAAGGGGTATACCGTGGTCAGGCCCCACAGGCACAGCACAGCGTAGGTCAGCACCTTGCCGGGGGTGGTTTTTTTCTCAGCCATCTTGGAGGCCTCCTTAGTAATCTTCTGCGGGCTGAAATACCCGGTTGGCCACGTTGGAAAGAACCACACCCAGCACCACAATCAGCACGGCAATGGTGCTGCCGTAGTCCACGTTCATTTTGTTAAAGGTCTGGTCGTACATATAGGTGCCTGTGAGCCAGCCCTGGTTCTGGGGCATCCCGGCACCGAACATCACCCAGGGCAGGTCGAAGACCTTCAGCGCACCGGTGATGGCCAGCACCAGGCAGGTGCACAGCACATTTCGCAGCAGGGGCAGGGTGACATAGCGAATCTTTTTCAGCCCGGAGGCACCGTCCAGGGCAGCGGCCTCAAACAGCTCACCGGGGATATTGTTCAGCCCCGTGATGAGAATGACGAAGTAGAAGCCCACATACTGCCATACCACCGGCATAAACATGGTGAACAGGAAATGGGAGGAATCCTTCCAGTCCAGCCACTGAACCACCAGCTTGCCCCCGGCCTTGGTTTCCGTTGCCAGAAGCCCCAGCTTCAGTAGCAGCTGGTTTACCATGCCGCCCTTATACAGGAACATCAGGTTGAACATCAGGCCCAGGGCGGTGGCGGAAATGACAATGGGGAAAAAGTAAACGGTGCGAAATACCTTAGAGCCCACCCGGATGGAATCCACCAGCAGGGCCAGAATCAGGGCGATGCCCACCTGGAACACCACCGTACACACAGTCAGCAGCACGGTGTTTTTCAGCGCCGTGCGTAGGTCCGGGTCTGTCAGTATGCGGCTGTAGTTTTCGTACCAGGGGGAATTGAACCCCTGGGCGGCACGTCCCAGCCCGCCAATGTTTAAGAAGGTGTTGCAGATATTTTGCAGGAAGGGATAGTATAGATAGGCAATGAGAAAAGCAAAGGCCGGAAGCAGGAACAGCACCAGCGGCGACTTTTTCTTATAAATCATGGAGCTCATGACCGCACATCCTTTCTTTGAGAAATTGTGGGCTGCTGCCATAGGCAGCAGCCCACTGGTGGAGGAAAAAGGAAAGATGGAGTTCGCTTAATTCAGCTTCATTGCGGTCTCAATGGCTTCGGCGGGAGTCATCTGGCCGGTGACTACCTTCTGGATGCTGCTGAACAGCTGGCCCTTGGCCTCGGCGGTGATGGTATCCTGGACGGCACCCACCACGCCGGTGATATTGGCGTTGCAGGCAGCGGCAGATTCCTGGATGGCATTCAGGCCGCTGGGGGAAGCGCCGTTTTTCAGAGCGGTGACCTCGGTGGTGACGAAGGTGCTCAGGGTTTCATCGCTGGTCAGCTTGCTGACAAATGCCACGGCAGCGGCTTGCTTGGCCGGGTCATTCCAGGCCTTGGTGGAGATGAAGTAACCCATGGAGATGCCGCCGATGGCATCTGTGGCGGGGCGGTCGCCCTTGCCGGGGACACAGCAGACGATGTAGTCTTCCAGGGTGTCGGCGTGGTTCTCGGAGAAGTAGCCGCACTTCCAGGAGCCGTCAATGAGGAAGGCAGCCTCGCCTTCGCCAAACAGGGCGACGGTCTCGGCATCGGTGGCGGTCAGGGTGTTCTCGGGGAAGTAACCGGCTTCATACAGTGCCTTGATGTCATTCAAAGCGGCAATCCACTTTTGAGCAACGGCATCGTCCACCAGCTTGCCGTCTTCTCCAATGGTGGGCACCTCCAGCTGAGTAGCCAGGGAGCCGTTGTTCATAACGGCAAACTCAAACCAGTAGTGGGGCACCTCAAACAGGGAGCAGGCAATGGGGGTGTAGCCATTGTCCTTGATGGTCTGGCAGTCGGCCAGGAACTGATCCCAGGTGTAGTCGGGGCCGGGAACTGCAATGCCGCAGGCATCCAGAACGGTCTTGTTGACAAACATGTTCTCCCAGAAGCCGGCGGAGGGGACGGCATAGTGCTTGCCGTCGGCAGCTACGGCCATCATGGAGTCTTTCATGTTCTCTGCGTAGCCGGGGTAAACGGAGCGAATCTCTTCAATGGAGACGACCTTACCGGCGTTGATAATGGGGTCGCTGTCGGCATTGGTGAAGAAGAACAGAACATCGGGCTCAGAGCCGGTCTCGAAGTCGGTGAGCACTCTTGCCTTCCACTCTTCGTTGGAGGTGGCGGAGCCGTCGTTGACCTTGTTGCCGGTGGATTCTTCATAAGCGGCAACGGCATTTTCGAAGTTCTTCCGGTTGCCGTCGTCGCCGCCGTAGGAGGTGACAACGTTCAGCGTAACGGAGTCGGCGTGTGCACAGACGACGAAGCCCAGGCACATGGTGAGGACGAGCAGCAATGCAGTAATCTTTTTCATGGTATTCGCTCCTTCAATTTTATTGTGACATTTCACGCATGTCAGTGCCTATATTATAAGAAAAATAAACACAATGCACAATTCCTCCCCTTGCCCTTTCTTGCCTGCTTTTGGCATCTTGCCGGAAATTGGCAGCCTGGGCAGTGCTATTTTGGCGAAATTTGCCGCACACCGGCTGCATCCCGGGGGAAGCGAAGCCGGGCCAGGATAACGCCGGGGGAAATCTCTTCAATGGTCAGGCTGCCTGCCTCGCCGTACAGCAGCTTCAGCCGCCGGAAGACATTGCGCAGACCCACCCGGCCCTTTTCATGGCCCTCGGAGGCCAGCCGGCGAATGTTTTCTCGGTCGGCCTGGGTCATGGTGCCGTCGTGCTCCACCTCCAGAATAATCTCCGCTCCCTCCTGCCGGGCCCGGAGGGCCAGTCTGCCGCCCCGGTTGGCGGTGATGTCATGCTCCACTGCATTTTCCACAATGGGCTGCAAAATCAGCCTGGGAATCAGCAGGGTGGCCATTTCTTCCGGAATGTCCCGGGTCACCTGCAAATTTCCCCCCAGCCGCTCCCGGATGATATACAGGTAGGCATCCAGATAGCCTAGCTCCTCGGACAGAGGGATTTGTGTTCTCCCATCCCGGTCCAGGACGGCGGTCAGCATGGTGGACAGCGCCTCAATCATGGCGCACACCCGGGTGTCGTCTGCCAGCCGGGCCTCCCAATTGATGATTTCCAGTGTGTTGTTAAGAAAGTGGGGGTTGATTTGGGATTGCAGCGCCTTAATCTGCGCCCGCTGTGCCGCCTGCTGCTCCAGGTAGGCCTGCTCGAATTGCTGCTTCAGCTGGACGGAGGTGGTATTGAAATTGTCATACAGCCTTTCAAACTCTGCATTGGGTGCAGACTTCTCAATTTGATAGCCCCGCCTGCCGGACTGGATTTGCACATTGGCCTGGGACAGGGTTTCGGTGGGGTCGGTGACATGGCGGTGGAACAGGGCAATTATCACCAGCAACAGGGGCAGCACCATCAGAGCCACTCCCACCACGGCCCAGCGCAGCCAGGGGGTATCCTTCCAGAGGTTATAGCCCTCCGGGAGGACGGAAAGGGTCACGGTATGCCCATCGGCATCGGCACTGTAGCGGATTTCCCAATCCGCTTTGGCGGGCCGGACATCTTCGGTCTGGCAAATGGTGCAGTCGTCCACGGTGAGGCTCAGGCTGCTGGCCCGGGTAATGCCCTGGATGCTTTGCAGTATAACGGAGCTGTCCAGCAGCACGGCAATGGTGGCGTAGGGCTGAAATTGGCTGCTCAGGATATTGCGTGCCATATAGATATTGCCGTCCAGGTTGTAAAACCGGAGGTCGGTGTCCGCATCCTGCATGGCCTTCACAATCCAGGGGGCCGTGCTTTTCACCTGTACCAGCAGGTCGTGGCCGGTGGTGCCCCGGCAGAGCACATAGGAGCTGGCCTGGGCACCGTCCCCCCAGTACCGGAGGAAGGCGGCCCGATACCGGCTCTCCCGGGAGAAATTCTGGGTCATATAGTCGTTGGTAGCCCGGTAGAGCTGGGCACTGTTTCCGTCCTGGGAATAGGTGCGAAAGGCGCTTCGGATGATGCCGTCGTAGGACACCGCCTTAGAGTCCCAAATGGCATCCGCCAGATTGGTCTGCACCTGCTGTAGGGCACTGGTCACCTCCGACTGAATCTGCTGCCGAATGGCCTTTTGGTAATTGCTGTTCAGCAGCAGGCCGGAGAGGGCGACAATGCATATCACCGGCATCAGCCAGCAAATCAGGATTGCCGTCACCAGGCCGGAGCGCAGGGATGCTTTTTGTTTTCCCATTTCCGTCCCTCCTTTTGTGGGGAAGCATTGGCGCAATCCATTGGGATGCGAGGCTTGCGGATTGCATCCGGGTTTTTCTACCATCTTATCACAGAGCCTTTCAAAAGAAAAGGGTGCATCTGCCGCATACAGATACACCCGGGCGGGGGAGGCGCGGTTTACCACCATAGGGTGGCCAGCACCGCTATTGCCCGGTGGGCCCCTTCCTTGGAAAGAAACCGGCGGTCATAGCCTACACAGACCTTTGCCCCGGGCATTCAATACCGTCAGTATACCGGAAAAAGGACAGAATGGGAAGCCCCCGGAATGCGCCTTCTTGTCTATCCTTGCACTGCTGTGCTGAAAAAGTGCAAAGTAGGGTTAGCCCAGGATTTCAGTACTGCTTTTTTCTGCAAAAAACGAAAAATACATTGAAAAAAAGGGCGCAATGTGTTATATTTACTCAGCATGGACAATCTCCCGTAAAAGTGAATATCAGCATCGGAATGAAGGAACTGTGTGCAATCCACAGACTGTAACGGCAACTGTAACGCAGAGCGACCTCCAATACGCCACTGGGCAACTGGGAAGGCGGAGGAAGCGGTGAAGCGGAGTCAGGATATTTCATCCGGTGGCATTGTTTCCGATTAAAACGCTTATGAGTTCTGAAAATTCCGTCAGAGCAGTACGTATGTGCTGCTCTGATTTGCTTTTTCGGGAGCGTTATATCCAGCCTCAGCGCCTTTACTGTGAGATTCCCATGTGAATCTGGGATGGTACCAAGCAAACGCTACCATTCGAAACAGGAGGCGTAATTTTTATGTCAAAATTACGGACAAGAATTCTTGCATTTCTGCTGGCAATTTCCATGCTGGTGGGCTACGTCCTGCCCGCTGGGGCAGAGGCGAATCCCCCCGCAGCAGAGCCAACCGGTGAGGTAGCCCCGGAGCCCGCTCCGGAGCCCGAGGTACAGCCGACGGCTCCGGCTGCCCAGCCGGAGGAGCCGGAGCAACCGGAGGTTGCCCCCACCC
>UROL01000026.1 GCA_900549495.1 uncultured Eubacteriales bacterium
ATCAGCCTCGGTCTCGTGGGCTCGGAGATGTGTATAAGAGACAGGCTCCGTCAGGGTCTGGATGCCGCCCCGGCGCAGCTGATTGCCAATGGTCAGCATCCGGTGGTTGATTAGCCGCACCACGCCGCTTGCATCGAAGAAGCAAGCGGCCACCGGCAGGCTGTCGAAGCTCTCTTTGATTCTGTCCATAGCACCTACTCCCCTGTTTTTTCCGATATCCAGGTAACGTATTGCAGCCCATCCTCGTCCCGCTCCCACTGCACATCCCGGAACTGCTCCCCCAGCCTGTCCAAGGGGGCATCCCCGGCGGCGCACAGATGCACCTCCACCCGGTCAGACACCCGGACGGAAAACAGCAGGGCAGTCATGGTTTCCAGCCCCAGCTCCACCGCCGCCTCAAACAGGTCATAGGTCTGCACGGCCTGGTCGATGGCAAGGGGCCCCTCCCCCATCACCAGGGCCTTGCTGTCCACCCCATACAGGTTCAGATTTTCCACCGACTCATTGAGACACAGCCCCAACTCCTGGGCGGAAATCGCCCCCCGCTGCACCCCCACAAAGATTAGATTGTTCCGCCGCTTACTATAGGTGCCGATGAGGATGACCTGCCCCAGCAGCTCCTGGGCCCGGGCCAAATCCTGAATTTTTTGCAGCTGGGTCAGCCGCTCCCGAAGCATCCCGATTTGCCGGGCAGTTTGGGCCTCCATCATATCATACAGGCGGTTTTCCTCCGTCAGCTTCAGGAGCCTTGCCTGCTGGGCATTCTCTGCCGCCAGCACGTCCCCGGTGTCCCGCAGCTCGTCCCGGGTCAGCTCCAGCTCCCGGCCCAGGGCATTCAGCTCGGAAAGATCCTCCTTCCAGAATACCCAGCCCCGGCGCAGGGGATGCCGCCTCAGCAGGGTATCCCCATCCAGCCGGAGGGTGTCCTGCTGCATCCGGCCCAGAAGCCCGGGGGGCAGGGGCTCCTGCATGGCGGCGGATACGTGCTTTGTGTTCAGAGAAGCATCGGTAATCTGCACCGGCAGACTTGTGGCCTCCAGGAGCTCGTCATAGCCCAGGTTGGAGGGAATCAGCCCGCACTGGATGCAGCTTTCAAAGATCCCAGCAAACATCAGGCACAGGGTCACCGTCATGTCCCCTGCCAGCACCCAAACCCAGCGGACACCCCGGGCATAGGCCGCCGCATAGGCCACCGACAGGGTCAGGGGCACCAGGGGCAGCCAGCGAATCCGCCTGCTATGGGGAATACGGCACTTGCCCAGCATGGTGACAATGGCCGCCACCGCACACGCCAGCTCCCACCCCAGCACCAGGTAATACCCCGCCTCATAGCGATAATTCCCATCCGTCGCTACCCCGGTGGGGAAGGAAAACACGCTATAATGCCAGTCATTGGTCAGAACCAGCAGCAATAGCAACACCGCCGGCACATAGAGCAGCTTCACCGCCCCCGGCAGCCGGAAATTCTCTCCCTTCCCCAGGGACAGCGACACAAAGGCGGCCAGCAGGGGAATCAGCAGCATGGGCACATAGTATAAATACCACAGCCACCGCTCCCAGTCGGGGTTGTCCACGGAGAATTTTATGGACCGCAGCAGCAGCCACAGCACCATCAGCGCCGAAATCCGCAGCAGATACCGCCGAACCTGGGGCTGGACAATGCGAATGCGGATGGAAAATCCCCAGGCGCTGAACAGGAAAATGTAGATGCCGCTGCGAAAATAATTCCACCCATTGTGATGGAGCACCGTCCGGCTGGCATATCTGGCCCACATGGCCAGGGCAATCAGCAGCAGTGCCCCCATGCCCAGCAGGCAGCTTCTTTTGTTGGCTCTGCCCATCCTCCGTCCCCCTCTGCCCACCGGCGTTTTATATATCATACCATGCCGATGCCAAATAGGCAACACGCCCGCCCCCACGAGAGGCGGAAAAAACCATGCTGCCCGGCAGGGCCGGAGCTAACTTGTTTTTTCAAGGCGCAAAAATATTTTTGGAAAGCCTAGCCAATCGGCGGGGGCAAAGCCAGGGGAAATCTGATAAAATAGCAGGGAACCCTAAAAAAGAAGGGAAAGGCGGTGGTGAAGCAATGCGCAGAATCGTATTGGATATGCAGGGCGGTCTTTTTGCCGAAGCGGTGATGCAGGCCCTGACTGCCAGTGAGCCGGATTATGTGGTCTACCGCTCTTCCCGGCCGGAGGAAACTGTAGCCCTGTGCCGGGCCTGCCGGGCCAATGTGCTGGTGATGGAGGTGATACGGCAGGGGGTGTGGAAGCTGGATAGGCGGCTCCGGATTCGAGACGATGTAAAGGCGCTGGGCTGGGACTGCAAGACCCTGCTGCTGGTGGACGAAAAGGCCGACAAAATGCTGGCCGCCGATGTGCGCCAGGCGGTGAAGGATGGCCTGGTGGACAATTTCATCTACGCCTCAGTGTCCCCCACCTACCTGGCAGGTGTTATCGACACCCTATAGGAAAGAGGGGCCCCGGGGGTGCAAAGCGTTCTGTCCAGGGCAGGGGAACCCGCTCTGCGGAAGGATACAGAAACAAAAGATACAAAAGGAGGATTCTCTATGAAAGGACAAAAGCTATTGAAGATTACCGGCATTCTGATGATTATTGCGGCGGTATTTTCCATTTTTGCCGTAATCTTCATCGGCGGAATGGGCACCGTGGCCGCCGGGACAGGGGCCGCCTCCCAGCTGACCTGGGTCTATTGGTCGGTGCTGGTGCTCACTCTGGTCGGCGGCATCTGCCAGATGATTGCCGGTGTCATGGGTATCAAGCACTGCGCCCGCAAAGAAATGGCCAGAACGCTTTTGGTCTGGGGCGTTGTGGTCATTGTGCTGCGTATTCTGGGCGTGGCGCTGGATTTGCTCAGCGGCTACGAAATCGACATTGTCGGTACCCTGGCCGGTGCGGTGGTGCCGGTGCTCTACATCTACGGCGCAGTGCTCAACTCCAAAGAGGGCAGCACCCAGCCCACAATCTGATTCCCAAGCCATACGAAAAGGAGAAAACATTATGGGACTGTTCGATAAGAAATACTGCGATATCTGCGGCGAAAAAATTGGCCTGCTGGGCAACCGCAAGCTGGAAAACGGAAATATGTGCAAAAACTGTGCAAAGAAGCTGTCCCCCTGGTTCTCTGACCGACGGAGCAGCACCGTCCAGGAAATCAAGGAGCAGCTGGCCTACCGGGAGGAAAACCTGAAAAACGTCGCCCTCTTCCACACCACCCGCACCCTGGGCACGGACATGAAGGTGCTGCTGGACGAGGATGCCGGGAAATTTATGGTAACCCGATCAAGAAATCTGACGGAGGCCAACCCGGATATCCTGCGCTTTGCCGATGTCACCGGCTGCAACCTGGACATTGACGAGGACCGCTCGGAAATCATGCGAGAGGACAAAGAGGGGAACCAGGTAAGCTACAATCCCCCACGCTATGAATACTCCTATAACTTCTACATCAAGATTTTCGTCAACAACCCCTATTTTGACGAAATCCGTTTTAAGCTCAACACCAGCTCCGTGGACATCACCCCCGCCCCGGCACTGCTCCCGGGTATGCCGGTGCGCCATGACCCCGAAGCCAATGTGGAATACCGCAATTACAAGGAGCTGGGCGAGGAAATTCGCCAGGCCCTGACCCAGGCCCGCCAGGATGTGCGGGAGAAGCTGGCCCAGGCCGCCGCCCCCAAGGCGGCAGTCACCTGCCCCTACTGCGGTGCCACCACCACCCCGGATGCCAGCGGCTGCTGCGAATACTGCGGCGGTGCGGTGCGGGGCTGAGCACCCCGCCTGGAAAGGTGCCAATGCCCAGGCATTGGCCTCCACCCTCGGCAGGTACGGTCTTTTGCTTTCCGGCCATTGGTCAATTCCTGCCCCACACCCAAGGGAGGGACTTATGAAACAGATACACCAGAAAGGACTGTGCTGCCTTCTGGCAGCCCTGATGCTGCTTGCCCTCGCCCCCTGGGGCAAAGCCGGGGCGGCGGCAACTTCGGATTTGCTGGAGCTGGAGGATTGCCAGCTTCAATACAAGGGGGCGTGCATCATGGAGGATGCCGACGGAAAGGATGCCATGGTCCTCACCCTGGATTTCACCAATACCGGCAAGCAGGATGCCGCATACCTCTGGACCGTCCTCGAAACCGGCTTCCAGAACGGCACTGCGCTGGAGGCCGCTGCCGTGTATACCGATTACGCCTCCTGGGAATCGGTGATTGACAGTCAGCTTGTCAACGCCGCCCCCGGGGAAACCGTCCGGGTGCAGGCCGCCTTTACCCTGCTCAGCACCGACGCATCGGTGGAGGTGGTATTCCAGCAGCTTATCGGGACGAAGGAGGTGCGGCTCCACATTTCCCCCTCCACCCTGAGCCGGGAGACCGCCGCAAACGCCGATGGCCCCGATGCGCTGCTTTCCTGGTGGAACGGCTCCTGGTACGGCTGGTGAACCATGACCGACTGCACAGGGAGCTACCAGAATATGGAGGGCCAATGGTGGGATATCTGCGGCACCATTGCGGTTGGCGAGGACTGCACGGGAACCCTCACCCTCTGGGACGAGGACTACACCCAGGAAAGCCCCACCGCCCTGGTACCCATCCGCCTGGATGCGGCGGGGGCCGGAGAGTTCGGAACCATGACCAGCCAGGGCGGCTGGTTTACCGACATGGAGCTGGACTCCGGGGCCTGGGTTTCCGACCCGGGGCTGCTGGACTATCCCCAGCTGATTCACATTGCCGGTGACTACGAAATGGAGGACAACACATTCCACTATGACATCTACCTGCGCCCATGGGGAATCCACTGGGACGATATGGATGAGGCCGCACTTCCCTACCTCTATCACGACTGGTATCTGCCCATGATTGCATCCGGCAACGCCATGCCCGGCAGCATCGGCCAGACCCCGGAGACTTAGCCCACAGGCGGCCGGGTACGGCCCATCGATGGCAACCGAAATGAGGGAAAACTATGCCGACTGAAATTACCAATTATCAATGCCCTGCCTGCACCGGGCCCCTCCGCTTTGTGGGGGCCTCCGGTAAGCTGGAATGCGAATACTGCGGCTCCCGCTTCCAAGCGGAGGAAATCCAGGCTCTTTACGCCAAGAAGGAGCAACAGGCCGCCCAGGCCGGGCAGAAGGCAGAATCCCAATGGGATACCTCCGGCATCTGCCAGGACTGGGGGGCGGAGGCTGCGGCCATAAGGGCCTACAGCTGCCCCTCCTGCGGGGCGGAGCTGCTGTGTGATGCCACCACCGCCGCCACCGCCTGCCCCTATTGCGGCAATCCCTCGGTGGTGCCGGGGCAGTTCTCCGGCGCTCTGCGGCCGGACTATATTCTCCCCTTCCGGCTCAGTAAGGAGGATGCCATCAAGGCGCTGAAAAGGCACTATCTCAAAAAGCCCCTGCTGCCTGCCACCTTCTCCAAGGCCAACCATTTGCAGGAAATCAAGGGGGTATATGTCCCCTTCTGGATGTACGACGGAAGTGCCCACGGCAGCGTGCGGTTCCACGCCACCCGGGTGCACACCTATACCTCCGGAGATTACAAAATCACCGAGACCAGCCACTTTGACGTCCGCCGGGCCGGGAGCATTGCCTTTGAAAAAATCCCGGTGGATGCCTCCAGTAAAATGCCCGATGACTACATGGACTCCATCGAGCCCTATGACTACGCCGACCTGAAGCCCTTCTCCACGACGTATCTTCCCGGCTTTCTGGCGGACAAATACGACGTGAGCCTGGAAAGCAGCCGCCAGCGGGCGGACCAGCGCTGCGCAGGCTCCCTGGCCCAGGCCCTGGCGGGCACCGTCACCGGCTACGCCACCTGCATCGAAACCGCTCGGGACATCTGCCTGCACCGGGGGAAGGTGCATTATGCCCTTCTGCCTGTATGGCTGCTGAATACCAAATGGGAGGGCAAGGACTTTCTCTTCGCCGTAAACGGCCAGACCGGCAAGCTGGTGGGCAAGCTGCCGGTAAGCACCCGGCGGGCCATCGGCCTGTTTGCCGCCATAGCGGCCCCCCTCATTGCCATCAGCGTCACCGCCCTGCTGCTGATGGTCCGGTAAGGAGGGAGACAACGATGAAAAAAAGAGTACTGAGCCTTCTGCTGGTGCTGGTAACCGTCCTGGCCCTTTGCGCCGCAGCAGCGGGGCAAAGCGAAGCCCAGCTGGGCTACGTCACCGACCGTGCCCAGCTTCTCGGCGAAAGCCAACTGGCCCAGCTGGAAAAAATGGCAGGGGCCGTCTCCCGGCAATTTCAGGTGGGGGTTTACATTGTAACGGTGGAGGATTTCCGAAGCATCCACTCCGGCGGTGTCTACAAGGCCACCTATACCCTGTATCACAACCATTCCCTGGGCCTGGGGCCAGACCGGGACGGCATTATGCTCCTGCTGAGCATGGACGACCGGGACTGGGCCATGTTCTGCTACGGTAAGCGCTGCGAATACGCCTTTAACAGCCATGGCCAGAAGCAGCTGGAAAAGGTCTTCCTGGACAATTTCCGGGAGAACGACTGGTACGGCGGCTTTTCCGACTATATCCGAAACTGCGGTGCCTATCTGGCGGCGGCGGAAGCCGGGAAGCCCCTCCGGGCCAGTCCTCTTATTGCGATTCTCGTTGCAGTGGGGCTCTGCCTGTTGGCGGCGGCGGTTATCGTCACCATAATCTGGGAGAAGATGAACACCGTGCATCCGAAGTCCACGGCCAATGCCTATATCACCCAGGCTCTTCAGCTCACGGAAAAAACGGATGCCTTCACCCATAAGACCACCTCCCGCCGGAAGATTGAGCGCAGCTCCTCCGGCGGAAGCAGCCGAAGCGAATCCGGCGGCGGCGGTTCCGGCCGAAGCGGAAAATTCTGAAAGGAGCAGCGATGAAAGCGACACGCAAACTGTATTTTGCCCTCTTGCTGGTTCTGGTGCTGCTGCTGTCCCTCCGGGGCTTTCCCCGGGCGGGCTATGCGGCAGCCTGTCAGCCGGGGCAGTGCGCCGAAACAGCGGCGGACACCCTTGCCTGGCTGCGGGACCGAATCGATGTCCCGGACACCATGTTCGGCGCAGCCTATCTGGGCTATGTGGGCGGGCTCTTTGAAGAGGGCTTCCAGGAAGGCTTCCCCCAGTGGCTATGGGAAACCAATGAGGCCATGCTGCTGAAATACCCCTTTATTGCCCAAATTGATTGGGAGCATATTCTGGGCGGTGCCGGGCACCTATACTGCATTGTGCCCGTGGATGAAAACGCCACGATAGCCGTCAACCGGATAGAATGGGACGAGGAAGCCCAGGACTATCAGGTGGCCCAGGTGCTCTACCGGTCAGAGACCGGGCAGCCGGTGCTGCTCTTTGCCAACCTGGACGGCACCGGCCATGAGGCGGACACCCTGGTTACCATCACCGACAACAGCGGCCGCAGCTGCCAGTGGTATCCCATGCTGGATTCGGGCAACCATCTGATGCCCTGCATTGGGGAGGATGGGGCCTATCACAGCTGGGACTTTACGGAATATCCCTGGCAAAATGCCCCGGCGGCCCTTGCCCCCTGGCTTGCCGACGGCTGGAGCGGCATGACGGCCCTGGGGCTGGCCGGATGGCAGAGCACCGGCATGGGCTGGCTCCAGGAGGCCACCATGGACGCCTCCGGCCCCAGGGCCCAGTTCTCCCTGCGGTTCTACCCCGAGGACGAAACCGGCGGGGATGTTGACCTGGACTGGGGATACAAGGACAGGGAGGAACTCCAGCAGATGTGGAGCGGCTTCTGGGCCATCCGTACCGTCCTGGACGGCCCCAGCTATGTGACCCTCAGCCTGTCCCTGGTAGGGGGCATGGACTACGGCGTGACAGACGGCCCCATGTATCTGTGTGAAACCTATCCCATGCTGATAAGCCCCAGCGGCACGGAGCTGCTGATTGGCCAGGGGGAGTCGGGGATCTGTCTGCCCTTTTTGACTCCCAGCACCGTGGCCTGTGTGCTGACCCAGTCCCCGGGGTGACCCATCCGCAAGGCAGGCCCCAGCAAATACCCTTCCCTTAAAAAGGTGCCGCATCCCTCTGCATTGGGGATGCGGCCTTGCTATGTGGGCACTTTCGGAGCAATTGGAAGAGGTCGCCTGAAAAAGTGGCTTCTTTCCCCCTTTTTCGTTGACACATACAAACAAAATATGATATACTCTCACCTGATAGGCATTCAGGAAGGGAGGCTGATACGGTGAGCAAAAAAAGGAACCGAAAAATTTTTACCATAGTATTCTATTTTGTGGTTCTGGGTCTGACACTGTGGTATGTATTTCAAAACGAAAACCTGAACCAGGTGATGCAGTACCTCTCCGAGGCGAAAAGCAGCTGGGTAGGCGCCGGTGTGGCCGCCGTGGTGGCCTTTATCCTGGGGGAGTCCGTGGTGCTGTGCTATCTGTTGCGCAGTCTGGGCACCCGGGCAAAATTTGGCCACTGCTGCCTGTTCTCCTTCGTGGGATTTTTCTACAGCGCCATTACCCCCTCGGCCTCCGGCGGGCAGCCCATGCAGGTGCTGTATATGCGCCGGGATGGCATCCCGGCGGCGGTATCCACGGTGGTGCTGGCCATTATTACCATTACCTATAAATCCGTGCTGGTATTTATCGGCCTGATGATTACCATTTTCCGGCCCCAGCGGGTGATGGCCTGCCTGGCAGATGTGGAGCCGCTGCTGTACATCGGAATGGCCCTGAACGTGATTGCCATTACTTTGCTGCTGCTGGCGGTGTTCAAGCCCAGTCTGCTGGAGCGGTTCGCCGGGTGGCTGCTGCGCCTGGCGCAGAAGATTCGCCCCTTCCAGGAGCCCCAGAAGGTGATGGAGCGGGTGCAGAACAGCCTGAGCCAGTACCGGGGCACGGCGGCATTTTTCAAGAAAGAGCCCAGAATCATCCTTACGGTGTTTCTGATTACCCTGGTGCAGCGCTTCTGCATGTTCAGCGTGGCTTGGTTCACCTATCGGGCCTTTGGGCTCTCCGGTGAGAGTGCCGCCACCGTGACGGTGCTATACGGCATGATTTCCGTGGCGGTGGATATGATGCCCCTGCCCGGTGGAATGGGCATCAGCGAGACACTGTTCACCGCTATTTTCACCCCGGTATTTGGCCCAGACTTTGTGCTGCCCGGCATGATTGTCTGCCGGGGCATCAGCTACTACACCGAGCTGCTCCTCAGCGCCGCCATGACGGTGGTCGCCCAGATATTTTTCCGCAAAAAAGAGCCAAAATAAATCGGTCAGGTCTTTTCTTTTGGAGCAAAACCAGCTATAATAAAAAATAAATACACATAGGAGGGCTATCCATGAAATACGGCTTCGGCGTAGATTTGGGCGGCACCACCGTCAAAATCGCCTATTTTGATGAAACCGGCACCATGATTACCAACTGGGAAATTCCCACTGTCACTGCCAATGGGGGCAGCCAGATTCTGCCTGACATTGCCGCCTCCATCCGGGATTTCCGGGAGAAAAGCGGCATCGATGCCGAGTCTCTGCTGGGCATCGGCATCGGCGTACCCGGCCCTGTGGACAGTAAGGGCAACGTCAACCGCTGCGTCAACCTGGGCTGGGGCACCTTCAACATCAGCAAGGAGCTTTCCTCCCTCACCGGTCTGCCTGTCACCGCAGGCAACGATGCCAATGTGGCGGCCCTGGGAGAATTCTGGAAGGGCGGCGGCAAGGGCTGCCGGAACATGGTCTTCGTTACCCTGGGCACCGGCGTAGGCGGCGGCATCGTCATCGAGGGTAAGCTCCTCCACGGTGCCCACGGCGCCGGAGCGGAAATTGGCCACATGGTCCTCAACCGGAACGAAACCGCCGTGTGCGGCTGCGGCAAGCGGGGCTGTGTCGAGCAGTACTGCTCCGCCACCGGAATTGTCCGTCTGGCTAAGCTGGCCCTGGATGCCTCGCAAGAGGAATCCTCCCTGCGTCGGGTGACCTCCCTGACCTGCAAGGACATTTTTGATGCCGGAAAGCAGGGTGACCAGCTGGCGCTGCAGGTGCTGGACCAATACTATGCCTACATGGGTGAGTTCCTTGCCAATGTCTGCTGTGTGGTGAACCCGGAGGTAGTGGTTATCGGCGGCGGCGTCAGCAAGGCCGGCAACGTCCTGCTGGACGGCCTGAAGCCCTATTTCGGCAAATACGTCTTCCACGCCGCCTCCAACGTCCAGTTCGCCCTGGCTTCCCTGGGCAACGACGCCGGTGCCTACGGCGCTTTCAAGCTGGCCCTGGATGCCGCAAAATAAATTCCCCATTATCAAAAAGGAGAGGCTCCAATGCCTCTCCTTTTCCATTTTCTTTTTGAAATTACAAAACCTCTCTGTCCTTGGGGTAGGCGTTGAGTACCTGGCAGCCGGTTTGGGTGACGCAGACCAGGTCTTCGATGCGGATGCCCACCCGGCCGGGGATATAGATGCCCGGCTCGATGGAGAAGCACATTCCCTCCTCCACAATCACCTCGTCGGTGGCGGAGACATCGAAGGGCTCGTGGACCTCCATGCCGATGCCGTGGCCCAGGCGGTGGGTGAAGTAGGGGCCATAGCCTGCATCCTCAATGACCTTCCGGGCGGCCAGATCGATTTCCTTGAAGGGAATTCCCGGCTTTACGGCGGCGATGCCTGCCAGATTGGCCCGAAGCACCACATCGTAGATTTCCTTCTCCGTGTTCTCCCCCACAAAGAAGGTGCGGGTCATGTCGCTGCAATAGCCATCCACCACGCAGCCCATATCCACCACCACATTCTCACCGGCCTTCAGCACCCGGTCCCCGGGAACGCCGTGGGGGTCGGCGGCATGGTCGCCGTAGGCCACGATGGTATCAAAGGAATTGCCCTGGGAGACCTTGGCAAACAGGGCATCGATTTCGTCCCGCAGCTGCCGCTCGCTTTTGCCCACGGCAATCATCCGGGCCACCTCCGCCATCACGGAGTCGTTGACCAGGGAGGCCCGGAGCATCTTCTGCTGCTCCTGGGGGGTCTTGACGGCCTTCACCTCGTCGATGACGGTGCCCAGGGCCAGCGGCAGCTCCGGGCGCAGCTGCTGTAGGCGGAGCAGGAACCGGGCGGGGAAGCTCTTGTCCACAGCCACCTTCCCTTCCAGCAGACCGGACAGCAGCGCCACGCCGTCCTGGGCATCGGAATACCATACGGCGGAAATGTCCCCGTCATACAGGAACAGCTTGTTAATCAGCAGGGTAGCCTGGCCGCTGCTGCTTACCACCAGGGCCAGCAGCCGCTCCCCCGGGGAAAATCGGGTGCCGGTAAAATAACGGATGGCGTTGGGGTCACTAATCAGAGCCGCAGAAAAGCCCCCAGCTTTCAGCCGTTCCGCCAATTTTTGGATAGGTTCCATTGTTATCGCTCCTTTTTGCCGCCCAGCCGCACATCCGGGGGCGGTTTTTCTTTTGCTGCCTTTGGACAGATTACCAAAATGATATCACCTTTTTTCCCATTGCACAAGTCCAAATTCCAAAGCGCCCCAAAGCCTTTGGGCAATGGAGCGCTTTTGGCAGGTTACAGGACACTCTCCTCGGTCAGCTCTTCCTCGGTGAGGGTGTGCAGGGGCTTTCTGCTGACAATGTCATAGATGCAGGGCACCACCAGCAGGGTCATCAGCGTGGCGTATACCAGGCCGCCGATGCACACCACCGCCATAGGCTGCATCATGGCGCTGCCGGCGTTCCGGCTCAGGGCCATATCAATCAGGCCCAAAATGGTGGTGACAGAGGTCATCAGGATAGGCCGGATTCGGGTCTTCCCCGCCTGGATGATGGCCTCCCGCCGCTCCATGCCGTCGGCACGGAGCTGGTTGATGTAATCCACCAGCACAATGCCGTTGTTCACGATGATGCCGGTGAGCATCACAAAGCCAATCAGGGAAATGACGCTGATTTCCATTCTGCAAATCAGCAGGGCCAGGAAGCCGCCGGTGAAGGCCAGGGGGATGGTAAACATCACAATGAAGGGGGATTTCAGGCTCTGGAACTGGGCCACCATCACCAGGTACACCAGCAGGATGCCCAGCAGCAGCATCAGCAGCAGCTGCTGCACCGCCTCCATAATGTTCTTATTCTCTCCGGTAAAGGCATAGCTGATGCCTTCGCCCAAGTCGGTGCTCTCCAAAGCGGCGGTGGCCTCCTTGGTTAGCAGGGTGATATTGTAGCCGCTGCCGATTTCGGCGGTGACCGTCAGGCTGCGGCGCTGGTTTTTCCGGCTGATGGAGGGCAGGCTGGTGGACTCCTCAAAGGCCGCCACATCCCCCAGGCGGATGGATCTGGTCTGGCCGTCCATGCCGGTGGTTTCGAAGGTATAGTCCTTCAGGCTGTCCACATCCAGGCGGTGCTCCTCCGGCCGCTCCACCACAATATCCGTGGAGGTGCCGCTGAGCACCAGCGTGCTGGCCTGCTGGGAGTTGGACAGGGCCTGGGCCACCTGGGCATACACCTGGGCCACGGTAAGGCCGCCGGACATGGCCTTGTCCCGGTCCACCCGGATATGCAGAGCCGGGGCGGCATCCTCCAACCCATCGGAGACATTGACCACGCCCTGGATTTCCTCCAGGCGTTTGGCGGCAAGCCGGGCGGCATTTTGCAGGGTGTCCATATCCTGGCCGTAGAGCTCCAGGGAGATGCCGGTGCCGGTGAGCATACTCATATCCATCATGGCAGAGGAGCAGGTGATTTCGCAGTCCAGATCGGCGCATTCCGCCACAATTTCCTCTCCCATGGCTGCGCCGGAGGCGGTGCTGTCGGACAGGGTAATATAGGCCGTCACATCATAGCTGCCCCCGGAGCCGCCCATGCCCATCAGCGAGGCGCTGCCGGTGGACATCATGGCCCCCACGGTTTCGACGCCGTCCATGGCGTTGATACGCAGAAGCACCTGGTCAGCCAGCTCCGTAGCCTGCTCCATGGTGGCATCCTCCGGCATGGCAATGGTCAGCGACAGGCTGGGCATATCCATTTCCGGCATGAAGGTGAAGCCCTTGGACACTGCCTGATAGCCGGACAGGGCCAGAGCGGCCACGGCAATCAGCAGCACCAGCGCCTTGTGCCTCAGGACGAAGGCCACCACCCGGCCATAGCCCCGCAGCAAGGCTCCCTCGGTCTTCCTGGCCTTCTTCTGCTTTTTCAGCATCCGGGAGGCCATGGCGGGCACCAGAGTCAAGGAGACAATCAGGGAAGCCAGAAGAGAATAGGACATGGTCAGGGCCAAATCCGTAAACAGCTGCCGGGTGATGCCCTCCACAAAGACAATGGGCAGGAACACGCACACCGTGGTCAGTGTGGAGGCAGTGACGGCCCCCGCCACCTGGGTGGCACCGGACACCGCCGCCCGGGCAGCACTTACCCCCCGGGCCCGAAGCCGGTAGATATTCTCAATAACCACAATGGAGTTGTCCACCAGCATACCCACCGCCACGGCCAGACCGCTGAGGGAAATCATATTGATGGTCACCCCAGAGAAATACATCAGCACAATGGCAAAAATCACGCTGATGGGAATGGCGCAGAGGGTGATGAAGGTGGGCCGGAGGTCCCGCAGGAACAGGAACAGAATCAGGATGGCAAACACTGCACCCAGCAGCAGACTATTCAGAATGTTGCCCACAATCAGATGGATGTAGTCGCCCTGGTCCATCAGCGCCACAAAATGCAGGCCGGGATACTGGGCCTCCAGCTGGCGGAAGCGGGCGTTGATGTTCTTGGTGGCACCGGCGGTGGAATAGGTGCTCTGCTTTTCGAAGCTGAGGACAATGCCCTGCTGGCCGTTGAGCCGGGCATAGGTTTCGTCCCGGTTGTCGGTGAGGAATACCTCCGCCACATCCTGTAGCCGGATGGGCTCCACGCCATCGATGCCCAAATCGAAGAGCAGCAAATCTTGCAGCGTCTCCAAATCGGTGATTTCCTCCCCCACGGAGACCATATAGCTGATGCCGTCCTGAGTCACATACCCGGCGGGCATATAGAAGCTCTGGGCCTTCAGGATATTGGAAATCATGTCCATGGACAAAATGGCGTTCAGGTCGGCCTTGTCCAGGGCCTCCTGGCGGCTGGACTCAATGCTGCTCATGCCGCTGTCCAGCTGGTTCAGGGCGGCATCCAGACCGGCGGCGTTGGCGGCCAGGTCGGCCATGGCGCTGCTGATTTCCAGCATACCGGAGGTCTTCTGCTGGCTGAGGATTCGGGTGGCATCCTTCAGCTGGAGCATACCGCTGTCCAGCTGGGGAATCACATCCTGCTCCAGATAGTCGATGGTCTCGTCAATCTGGGCAATCTGGGCCTCCAGCTCTTCAATCTTACTGCCCAGAAGGTCAATTTCAATTCCCAGGTCCCGCAGCTGCTGCTTGAAGGCCTCGATTTTTTCGTTGATATCCGCAATCTGCCCTTCCAGCTGGGCAATCCGGGTATCCACCGCATCCATATTCTCAAAGCCCCGCAGTGCCAGCTCCTGGTCCATGGCGGCCCAATCGGCGCACAGCTGGGCGTATTCCTCGCTGGCGTACAGCTCTGCCTCTGCCGCCTGCTTTTCCTCGTCGGTAAGCTCCGGGTTGTCCCGGATGGCCTGGAGGGCAGCATCGAAGGAGGCCTGGCGCTGCTGGAGGGATTCGTACCGGTTCCGTAAATCATACAAATCGTTGAGTTCAATTTGCAGGGGATTCATCTGGTCGGTGGTGCTGCTGATGGCATCCCGAAGGGCCTTCAGGGTGGTAAGCACCGTCTCTGCCTGGGCCTTGCTGGCCCGCAGCTGGGTCACCTGGTTTTGCAGCTCGGACTTGGTGGAGATCAGCTCCGCCTGCTTCTGGCTCAGCTCCGCCTCTGCCGAGGCGGTGGAGGAGGACAGGGATGCCTTGCCGCTGTTCAACTGCTGCCGGGCCGTGTCGATCTGGTCCTGGGCATCGGACAGCTGATCCCACTTTTCCATCAGCTCATCGGCTGCATCATCCAGCTGGCCATTGATGGCATCGGCGATAATCCGATTCATCCGGTCAATCTTCTTCTGATCCAGCACCACATGGAGCTTCCGCTCCACCGTACCGGAGGCAGTCACCCGGGCCACACCGGTCACGCCCTCCAATTTGGGCATCAGGGTATCGGCAAGAAACTCCGTCAGAGTCACGGCATCCTTGCCGTCCATGGACACGGCGGCCACCTCCACCGGGAGCATGGAGGGGTTGATTTTCAGCACATAGGGGGCCCCCACGGTATCGTCCCAGGAGGCCTGGAGGGCGGTGAGCTTCTGCTGAATGTCCACGCCGATGGTGTCCATATTCACGGACTCCTCGAATTCCAGCATCACCACGCTGTAATTTTCGCTGGAGGTGGAGCTCACCTCCTTGATATGCTCCAGGGTGGACATGGCCTGCTCCATGGGTTTGGAGATTTCCGCCTCCACCTTCTCCGGGCTGGCGCCGGGGCAGGTGGTCATCACCACGATATAGGGAAAATTCATATTTGGCAGCAAATCAGGGGTCATTTTCAGGTAGGACACCACGCCCAGCACCAAAACGGCCACCACTGCCACAACCACGGTCAGGGGCTTTTTCACACTGAATTTTGGCATTCTCTGCACTCCTTTATAACGGCAAAAACCGCTTCTACACATTACCAATTACTATATCACAGCCGAAAAGCAGAAGTGCTGTCTCTTATACACATCTCCGAGCCCACGAGA
>UROL01000027.1 GCA_900549495.1 uncultured Eubacteriales bacterium
ATCCTGGAGAAAACATTTTGTTTTTTCGTCTGTCTACTTGACAGGGAGCGGTTCATCATGCAGCAGCCCCTCCCTTTTAGGAAATCTTCACGAGCTTGAAGTTATTGCCATCCGGCATTATTCTTTCATCCAAAAGAATAATGTATTGCTGTATTTAAGAACAAGATATAGCGTGCTATCGGGGCTTTCTCTAAAGTCGTACAGCGGGAGAGAAACGTTGCCGCCATCGTTTGACAGAAGCACATCTGCGACATAGCGACCGGTATCTCCGTCAGGCTGCCATCTGCCTTCCCCTTTGTAACTGCCAAGCGTGAACTCAATGACTCCGTCAGGCTTCAAAAGAAGCGTACTGGGGCTGTTTGTTGGAGATTTTCCAATGATTGCCTGAAGTTCAATGCCATTATTTGACTGGACTGTATAGCTTTCATCAAGAATCCAGCTGCCGCACAGGTCTAAAAATGCTGTATCGGTTCCATTATTTTCCAGGTTTTCTATGGTATGCTGCATCATTTCGCCGCTATCTTCGTTGCTTGCCTGTACAGCACTTGTAGACGGTTCTTCCCTTTTCATCGCATTCGTAAAGAAGCAAACAACCAGTATGATACATATGATTCCTTCTACGGCAATCATCCACCACGCAGTTTTCTTTTTTTCCTTATATTTTAGCACAGGTCTACCTCCTTTTTTCACGAAACGCCATCAACACATCGATGCTCTCTTGCAGGCAAAATCCCAAACATTTGCTTTGATTCGATAGCAAGAACATAACAGAAAAATGTGTAAATGTCAACCTTGTGAAAAAAGCACCCGGGCAGTCCGGGTGCTTCTTCTGAATCAGAAAGATTTTTAGCTCTGTTCCTGGTCGCCCTGGAAATGGATGCTGACTCCGTTGACCTCTACATCCTCATCGGCGTTAATCATAATGTACTTCACGCCGCCAATCACTCTGGTCTCCACCAAGTCCGTGCGGGTGGGGTCAATCTTGATGGCGATATCCGGGGTGTGAATCTCGAAATGCTTGCTGTCGATGATGTTCTTGGGATGCAGCTCCGCTTCAAAGCCAAAGGTCTCATCGTACTGCACACTGAATTTGGAAACGCTGGCTTCGGATACGCCGCAGCCGGTCAGCACATCCTTGAAAACCTGCTTGTCCACCAGCAGAGGGTCAGGTACCTTGCTCTCTTTGTGCAGCGCCATCCGCTCACACAGCTGCTCATGGACGGTCTGCACCACGTCCATGCTGCACTCCTCCCCCAAAGAGGTGGTGAGCAGTGCCTCGAAGCATTTCTTCTGCTCGGCGGCGGGCTTGGGCACCGGGGTATTGAACAGGGCCTCAATCAGGGCATCCTGGTTTTCCTTGGTATTGCGGGTATAATAGAGAGCGTTGTAGATATTGGTGGAACGATTGTCAAAAGCCGGGAACAGGAAACCCACCTCCGGTGCGGACACAGGCTGATTCATAGCCCCATCGTGGAAGGTCTTTTCCTCTGGGACATAGTGCAGATTGGGCTTTGTCTGCTTCACCGGGCAGACAGCGCAAATCAGATAGGTGTAGCTCTCGTCAGAGGAGTCGTTTTGCTGGAAGTCATCCTTGCTCTTAAAGGGCACATCATAGGTATCGCATCCCAGAAGAATCAGATAATTCCCCTCCAACACGATGGATTCCATCATCTTCTGGTAGAGGGACTGGCGCAGCTCATCATCCTGGAGCTTACACTCCCGCAAATCCATCAGCAGCTTGTGCTCCGGGCTTCCGGCCACCTGGCTGGTCTTGAAGGTCAGGTCGATAAGATTCTTCCCCACTGCCCCGGAAAGGGCCTTGCGCAGAATTGCGTAGTATTTATCCGATTCGTTTTCCGACATAATGCCGGTGCTTGCCCGGTATTCGGCAATGATTTCTTTGTTATCGTTGACAAAGCAGCCATAGATGGCAGTCATGTTGCTGCGATCCCGCCGCAGATGGCGGCGAATTTCGCCAACTTCCTTTTCGTTCATTGTATCGTCCTCGCTTTCCTTGGAAATGCCAGGACATTATAGCACAGTCGTTGGAGAAAATCCAGGAAAATTTGGGAAAGGGCACGGGAATGCCCGTGCCCCTCCCATTCTGGATTTTTTACTTGTCCTCTGGCATATCCTCGATTGGCGCTCGCTCCAAGGGAATCTCACGGTAAGTGTGCAAAATAGACTCCGCTTCCTCCCGGCTGAGGGTCTTATCCATATGGATGCCGCTGAGGCTCAAGCCCCAGGCATCGTTGGCAATGTCATAGACCACCCGGTTCTGCTCTACAAGGCTTCCCTGCTCCACGGTATAGAAGCAGTAAAGCTTATAAGCCTGTCCCACTTCCTCATAGGTTTTCAAAGCATTGTTTTCGCAGAGGGTGACCGTCCCCTGAATGCCGAAGGCTTTCTCTCCCTGGGTAAGCACCGGGGCGGTTTTTCCGTCCTTCATGGTGTAAAGGGATGGATTGCCATATGGATCCCAGAAGAAGCATTCTTCTATCCCATCGCCATCCAAATCCACCAGAGCGTATTCCGTCACCGCCCCCAGAACCTTCCGCAGCTTCCGGTAGCTGTCCTGGGCAAAGGGATCATCCGCATCCAAAAGGGCATCGTACTCGGCATCCTCCTCTTGAAGCAGCGGCAGCACCGCATCCATATCCGGCGTTTTTGTCTGGAGCGAAAAATCAATATGCTCTGCCAGCCATTCAATATCCTTGTCGGACATTTCTTCCCTTGGCCCATCTCCACCATTTAAGTAGTAGGCTGGAGGGAAAATCGCATACAAGAAGGCATCCTCCCGGTCACAGATGAGATAGATACCGTTATTGGCCGGCTGAACCGGGTCGCTGGAAACCACAATCAAAATGGTCTTTCCGTCACTTCTGGTATAGTTCCATTCTCTTGTGGTTGCCCCGTTAATCAGGCTGACAATCTTGTTCCCCATAAAGCCTTTTTTATTGCAGTGCAGCACCAAATTGGTGGGATGCTGCCAGGAGAAGGCAGGGTCTGTTACATGAAAGCCTGTATAAATGCAATAGCTGCCGGATTCAAAAAAGGTACAACCCCGAAGCTCAAAGGTATCATCCGTACCGGAAATCACCGGCTCCTGAATGCCCAGGGCATCCCAGCCCAGCTTCCAATCGTAGTGGTAAGCCTGGCCCATTTTGCCCATGAGCTTGAGTCCGTACTTTTGGGCAATGGCATCTATTTTCTCCAACATCTCCTGGGAATAGACATCGTAAGCCCCATATTCCTCCGGGGCCTGGAATTTTCCATGGGAGGCAACATAAATGGAATTGTCCGGGTCATAGCCCTTGCAAAAATCGTACCATTCCTTTGCCGCCATTTGCTCCGGCGTTCCCTGTAAGCCCTGTAGGGACAGGACTGTTTTCGTTACCTCCATGGCCTCGTGGCGCTGTCCGTCCCCGTCAATCCAGGCGGGGGATGTGGTTTCGTACTCATCCAGTTTTAATTGCTTTGTGGTCAGAGCCACAACGGCGCAGCCCATAAAAATCGCCATGGCAGTAACGATGGCTGCTATCATCAATGTCTTTTTATAGTTCATGGTCCTTTTCCTTTCCGTAGGCCGATGACCGGATACGGACAGGATTTGTGCAAGCATGGCATCCTTTTCCCCTTGGGTCAGCGTAATGGAATCGTATGCCTGATGAATGCTCTGTTTTTTCATTCCAAATCACCGCCTAACATCAGTTTCAGTTGTTTTCGGGCACGGGCAAGCCGGGTTCGGACCGTGGGCTGGAGGCAATGGAGGGCTTTTGCAATCTCCCCGGTGGTATAGCCCTCGTAGTAATAGAGGTATACCACCGTTTTGTAATCCGTGGGCAGCTGGAGAATGGCCTCCAACACGGCGTTTTCCTCCGGAGGCGATTCCGCTGCCAGTTCTGTGTGCTGCTCCAAGTCCTCCTCATGCCTGTAAAGCCGCTTAAGCTGGTCTTTACAGAGATTTGAGGCCGTCACGATGAGCCAGGCTTTTTCATGCCGTTGGTTTTCAAAGGCTTTCTCAGAGGCAATCAGCCGCAGGAAGGTCTCTTGGGTCATATCCTCCGCCTCCGGCTTGTTCCTCATAAAGGAATAGCAGACACGGTAGACCGTATCCACATTTCTTCTGTAGATTTCCGTGATTTCTCTGTCCGTACGCAACAAAGAAGTCATGGTCCTCACCTCCTTTCACCATGAATACGACTGAGAAACGAGATTTGTTTCATCAAGGGTAAAAAAGGGCCTGCCGCCTTGGATTTTTCCGGAAGGGGCAGGTCCTGATTCTTTTTCTGTGCCTTGGAAGCATCACTCCCAAAGGCAGTTCCAATTCTTGATAAAATACTCTACGCCGGAGTAAACCGTGGTCACCACAATAACCGCCGTTACCACCCACAAAAGTGCAGCATTCTCCGGGAACACCAGCACGGCGCACAGGCCAATCATGGTGCTGGCGGTTTTCACCTTGCCGCTCCAGGCGGCGGCAATGACACGCCCCTTGGGGGCTGCCACCAGCCGCAGGCCGGTGACTGCAAATTCCCGGGTCAGCACCAGCATCAGCGCCCAGGCAGGAAAGCGCCCCCACTGGCAGAACATGGTCATCACCGCAATGGTCAGCAGCTTGTCTGCCAAGGGGTCCAGGAATTTTCCGAAATCGCTGACCTGGTTGCACTTGCGGGCAATCTGACCGTCGATGTAATCCGTCACACTGGCAATGACGAACAGCCCCAGGGAAATCCACATCCAAAGCCCGGTCACGCCCTTGCTCAGATACAAGGCAATCATCACCAGAGGAATCATGAACACCCGCACCAGGGTAATTTTGCTTGCAGTTGTCATTCTGCTTCCCCCTCCGAAATAAAGCCGGTCAGGTCACCGTCCTGGGTGCCGTCAATGGTTACCTGCACAAAGTCGCCCTCGTGCAGCGGCTCCCGGGCTGCAATCCAAACCCGCCCGTCAATTTCCGGGGAGTCGGCAAAGGTACGTCCGTAGAACTGCTCAAATTCCTCGTCATAGCCATCCACCAGTACTTCCAGCGTTTTGCCCATGACGGAAGCGTTGTACGCATCCATAATTTCGGACTGGAGCATCTCCACCTTCTGGGCCCGCTCCATGGCGATATCTGCATCCACGTGCTCCATCTGGGCGGCCGGGGTTCCCTCCTCCGGGGAGAAGGGGAAAGCCCCCACCCGCTCCATATGCATTTCCCGCAGGAAATCGCAGAGCTCTTGGAACTCGGCCTCTCCCTCGCCGGGCAAGCCGGTAATCAAGCTGGTGCGAATCACCAGGCCGGGAATTCGCTCCCGAAGCCGCCCCAGCAGCTCCCGCAAGAATGCGCCGTTGCCCCGGCGGTTCATCAGCTTCAGTATGCCATCGTTGCAGTGCTGGATGGGAATGTCCAAATACTTGACGATTTTTGGCTCCTGGGCCATCACCTGAATCAGCTCGTCGTCAATTTCATCCGGATACACATAATGCACCCGCACCCAATGGATTCCATCAATTCGGCAAAGCTCCCGGAGGAGCTTTGGCAGGAGGCGGGTATGCTCCGGCAGATCCGTACCGTAGCGGCTGGTATCCTGGGCCACCACAATCAGCTCTTTTACTCCGGCCTGTGCCAACCTCTTTGCCTCCAGCAGCACATCCTCCATCCTTCTGCTGCGGTATTTGCCCCGCAGTGAGGGAATCACGCAGTAGGCGCAGTGATTGTCGCAGCCCTCTGCAATCTTTATGTAGGCATAGTGCTTAGGCGTCGTCAGAATGCGCCAGGTCTCTTGCTCCGGGGCATCAATGGACTGAAAATCCGAAACGGTTTTCTCCTCCAAAAGTGAGGCAATGGCCGGAACGATTTCGGCATAGCTGCCTGTGCCGAGAATGCCATCCACCTCCGGCATTTCCTGAATGATTTCCCCCTGATAGCGCTGGGAGAGGCAGCCGGTAACAAGAATCTTCCCGATTCTCCCCTCTGCCTTCAAGGCACCCACCATAAGAATATTATCGATTGCCTCTGACTTGGCGGAATCGATAAAGCCGCAGGTATTGATAACCACAACGTCGCATCCATCCAGCGTCCCGCTGACGGTGTAGCCCGCCTCCTGGACACGGTACATCATCCGCTCACAATCCACCTGGTTTTTGGCACAGCCAAGAGATATAAATCCAATTACAGCCATTTATTCGTCCTCCGGTAAATCCTCGGAATCAAAAGATAGTTCATTCAGCGCTTCGCGGATTGCGTGGTAGCTATGGCCACGGCGAAGCAGTGCATCCACAGCCCGCTTGACCTCCCGCTGGTTGGTTGGGTCATCAATCCGCATTTTCAGGAACGCAGCAATTTTTTCCGTTTGCTCTGGGTAGTCGGCAAGCGCAGCATCCCAGTACTCCTTGGGCACACGCTTTTCATACAGCATCTGCTTGGCCCGGGCCAAACCGTAGCCCTTGGAAATGCAGGAATGGACAATCTGCTCCGCCAGCTTGGCATCATCCACCAAATGCAGCTCTTCCAGCCACTGCACTGCCTGCTTCGCCTGGCCGGGATTCTCTCCCTTCTGAACCAGGCGGCTTTCCAGCTCTTTTCTGGAAACGCCGGAAGCGGAGACAATTCGCACCGCACGCATCCGGGCAGAGATTTTCTGGGCATTTTGCACCAGCTCCCGGTATTGCTCCTGAGACAGCTCCATGCCGGAATACAGGGCGAAGTCCTCCACCGTCTGGCGATAGAGCCGCATGACAGTTCCATCGTCAAATTGGACGAAGTAGCGCCCTGCCCGATCCGGCGTGGTCTTCAGGTGCTCAATCCTCATCGTTGAAATCGTCCGCACTTACGGCAATGGGCCGCTCCGCCGCCTTTGCAGGGGCCTTGGGCGTGCCGCCGCAAATCTTCCACAGGTTCTCCCGAACCTCTGCCTCCACCTTTTCGGCAATCTCGGGGTTGGCCAGCAGATACGCCTTCACGCTGTCCTTGCCCTGGCCGATGCGCTCGTCGCCCATGCTGAACCAGCTGCCGCTCTTCTGGATGATTTCCAGCTGGACAGCCAAATCAACCAGCTCACCCCATTTGGAGATACCCTGGCCGTACATAATGTCAAACACGGCTTCCCGGAAAGGAGGTGCTACCTTATTCTTAACCACCTTGACTCTGGTTTTGTTGCCCACCACATTGCCGTCTTCCTTAATGGCCTCCACTCTGCGGACATCCAGGCGGACGGAGGCATAGAATTTCAGGGCATTGCCACCGGTGGTGGTCTCCGGGTTGCCGTACATTACGCCAATCTTCATCCGCAGCTGGTTGATGAAAATTACCACGCAGTTGGTCTTGGAGATGGTACCCGCCAGCTTCCGCAGAGCCTGAGACATCAGGCGGGCCTGAAGGCCGACGAAGGTATCCCCCATCTCGCCCTCAATTTCCTGCTTGGGCACCAGGGCAGCAACGGAGTCCACAACAACTGCATCCACCGCCCCGGAGCGAACCAGGGCATCGGTAATTTCCAAAGCCTGCTCGCCGGTATCCGGCTGAGAAATCAGCAGGTTCTCGATATCCACTCCCAGCGCAGAGGCATATACCGGGTCCAGGGCATGTTCTGCATCCACAAACGCCACTTCGCCCCCCCGCTTCTGAGCCTCCGCCAGGATATGCAGCGCCAGGGTAGTTTTACCGGAGGATTCCGGTCCATAAATCTCAATGATTCTACCCTTGGGGACACCGCCGATTCCCAGGGCAGCATCCAGAGCCAGGGAGCCAGTGGGGATTGCCTCCACATTCATCTCCGGCCGGTCACCCAAACGCATCACAGTGCCCTTGCCGAAATTCTTATCGATTTGTGCCAGTGCGGTTTGCAGTGCCTTCTTCTTATCCGAGGCAGGGGTGGGGGTTTCATACACGGTCTTTTTCGTTGCCATAGTCATTTATCCTTTCCCGCCGTGCTGGGCCAGCACGGCACGTTCTCTGTCGTTATAATCCCGTTTCCGCTCGATGATGGTATAGCCGTGCGCTTCCAGGAGATTGCAAACCGCATCCCCCCTCCCCATTCCGAATTCAAAGCACAGATATCCCTCCGGCTTGAGAATGGGGGTGTAATTTTCAATGATGGCACGGTAAAAATCCAAGCCGTCCTCGCCGCCATACAGTGCCAGGTGGGGCTCAAAGGCATCCACACTCTTGGGAAGGCTCTGCATCTCCCCGGCTGTGATATAGGGTGGGTTGGAAACAATCATGTCAAATTTGCCCAGGAAGCCCGGGGCGTGCTTTCGCACATCCACCTGGAAGGTGCTCATTCTTCCACCCAGGGTATTCCTTGCAATATTCTTTTTGGCAATCGCCAGGGCTTCCTTGGAAATATCTGCCAGAGTAATCCGGGCATCCTTCACCCGGCTGGCAATGGCGAGGCCGATGCAGCCGGAGCCGCAGCACAAGTCCAGGATTCTCGGGTCCTTCTCAAGGAAAAGGCTTCGGTTGATGGCAAGCTCTGTGACAGCGCAGGTATCGTCCCGGGGAATCAGCACATCCGGGCTTACATACAGCTTTAAGCCATAGAACTCCCACTCTCCCAGCACATAAGCCAGGGGCTCCTCATCCAGCAGACGGTGAACCCCCTCCTTGACCCTGGCCACCACCTCCGGGTCTGCCCCATATTCCAGGGCTGCCAGCATCTGCTCGGCGGTCTTGCCGGAAAAGGTACAAATCAAATCCCTGGCAATCAGTCCGGCGGTCTGCTGGGACTCCGTCTGGCAGAGAGCATTTCTTGCAAATAGGTAAAGCTCCCGATGGGTCATTACCACAGGTCACTTCCTTCCTTTTCCGGAAGCACCGCCTGCACGGCTGCGATGCCCACCTCAATCATGCTGTCATCCGGCTCTTGGGTGGTAAAATACTGCATCCACATGCCCGGTGCCGTCAGAATTTTAGTAAACCAATTGTCATGGCGGCCCGCCCAGCGGTTAATTTCATAGGTGATTCCCACCACCAGCGGAAGCAGTAGCAGCTTAAATACAATCATTATGACACGGTACAAGGCGCTCCCCCGCATTTCTGCCAGCTGGGGGCACAGGGAAAGTAGCACGGAAGAGGCAATGGAGAAAATCAGGATGGAAATCACCATCACCACCAGCAGGAAGCTGGTGCCGCACCGGGGGTGCAGCCGTGTCTGTGCCCGGACGTTTTCCACCGTCAGGGGCAGGCCCGCTTCATAGCAGCGGATGGTTTTGTGCTCTGCTCCATGGTAGCCAAAGACCCGCTTCATTTCCCCCATACGAGAAATCAGTGCCATATAGGCCACAAAAATAACCATCCGAATAATGCCTTCCACCAGATTCAGCATCAGATTGCTTTTGATTACCCCATCCAGAAATCCGGATATCACCATAGGCAGCAGGAAAAACAGCAGGACGGACAGTCCCACGCCCAGCACCATTGCAATGCCCACAATCACCTTTTGGAAGGTTTCGTTGCCCAGAACCTTTTCCAGCCATTTATCAAACTTGGACGGCTCCTCCTGCATTTCCTCCGGTGCCAGGTCGGCAGAGCGCATCAGGGCCTTGATGCCCACCGCCTGAGAATCGAAGAAGTTAAAGATGCCCCGGACAAAAGGCCAGCTCTTGATGGATTTCTTGGAGCTGCGCTTTCTGGGGTGCACCTCGGTCTCCAAGCCCTTGGATGTCCGAACCACAATGGCATCCTTCTCCGGGCCGCGCATCATGATGCCCTCAATCAGCGCCTGACCGCCAATCATTGTCTTGAATTTTTCCTTCACCGGTGGATTTTTTGTACTTGCCATAGCAATCCTTTCTTTATTGGGAAGCAGGAAGGGAAATTGTAACCAGTGTCCCGCCCCCGGGGGCATTTTCCAATGTCAGGCTGCCGTTGTGAAGCTCCATAATTTCCTCACAGACGGCAAGGCCAATGCCGGTGCCTCTGGCCTTGGAGCTGCCCTTATAAAATTTTTTCTTAACAAGTCCCAGCTCGTCCTCTGGAATGCCCGGGCCGAAGTCCCGAATGCGAACCACCACCTGGTCATTCTCATAGGAGATGCTGGCCTCGATGCGCTTGCCATCCCGGCCATGCTTCGCCGCATTGTCCAGCACATTGAGGAAAACCTGCCGAAGTCTCTGACCGTCACAGGGAATTTCAGGAATATCGCCGTCATTTTCCAGATATTCCAGGGTAATCCCATCCTGGGCCAGGCGGCTGCTGTACATGTAAACAGTGTCTTCAAATTCGCTGCGGATATCCGTAAGCTCCACGTTCAGGGTCATTCTGCCGTCCTGCATTCTGGTGAAGTCCAGCAGCTCCGTTACCATACCGGTCAGGCGCTTGGCCTCGCTGGAAATAATCTTCATTCCCTGCCGTGTCTCGTCATCCATCCGCTCATCCGCCAAAAGGGTTTCGCTCCAGCCGTTGATTACCGTCAGGGGGGTACGCAGCTCGTGGGAGAGCTGAGAGATAAACTCCGCCTGCATCTTCTCATTTTGGCTAATCTTTGTGGACATTTCGTTGATGGTATCCGCCAGATCTCGGATTTCGTCATCGTATCTCGTCTGAATCTGTGCACCGTAGCTGCCGCTGGCAATTCGTCTTGCCTTCTCCGTAATCTCCGCCACAGGCACCATAATGGATTTCATAAAGAATCCGCCGCTGAGCAGCACCACCAGCAGAAATGCCGCCAAAACCATAATGGAAATACAGGCGATGTAAAAAATCTGCTGATTTACCACCCGTGTTGAGGTGACAAATCGAAGCACCCCCACCACCTCGCCGCTGCTGTAAATCAGCGGACTGCAAATAGAGATGATGTGCTCCCCTGTAATCGGGTCCACACCGACAAAGGGCTCACTGGTGCGGGAGCTGAGTGCCTGGGAAATCTCAGGTGTCTCCGGCGACTCGTCCCCCCACAGGCCGTAGGATGTTGCCACCAGGTGGCCATTTTTGTCGATAAACTGGAGCTCTATCACATCCCGGGCCTCGTAGCTCCGGGCGTAGGTGATGCAGGCCTGGTAGTATTCCGAGAAATTCTGGTAGGAATTGTCCGAGAAAAACGATGTAGCAGATTGGGCACGGTGCCGCATATCCGCCTGCATATTGGTGTAGTAGTAGGCCGCATAGGATGCAGTGACCGCAGCGACGCACACAAGTCCCAGGGCCAGAATCACGCCGAAGGTATTGATAAGCCACCGCTTTTGCAGACCATGGGACCTCTTCTTCTTTTCTTTCATTCCCCTTTATGCGCCCCATTTGTAGCCCAGGCCCCACACCGTTGTAATATAGGTGGGGTTGGCCGTATCGTCTTCAATCTTGATTCTGAGCCGGCGGATATTCACGTCCACAATTTTCAGCTCACCCTCGTAATCCCTGCCCCAGACGGCTGCCAGAATATCCTCCCGAGACAGTGCCCGGCCCGGATTCTGCATAAAGAGCTTGAGGATAGCATACTCCACCTGGGTCAGACGGATTCTGTTTCCGTTTTTCTCCAGGGTGTGATTTCTGGTATTCATCACAAAAGGCCCCTGGGTCAGCAGCTCAGAGCCCACTACACTGTCACCACCCAGGCGGCGGAACAGGGCATCTATTCTGGCGGTGAGCTCCGCCGGAGAGAAGGGCTTGGTGACGTAATCATCCGCTCCGGTCATCAGCCCCGTCACCTTGTCCATTTCCTGGGTTCTGGCAGTGAGCATGATAATGCCAATCTGCTTACTGGTAGCCCGAATCCGGCGGCAGACCTCAAAGCCGTCAATATCCGGCAGCATAATGTCCAGTATGGCAACGCCGATATCCGGATTCTCCGCCAGGCGCTCCAATGCCTCCTGGCCGGTGCCGGCCTCAATGGCATCGTATCCCGCACGCTTCAAGTTGATAACAACAAAGCTGCGAATATTCACTTCATCTTCCAAAATTAAAACTTTTTTCATAGTCCACCTCTTATGATTCCGAAGCATTCCAACCCTGGCGGATTAGATGGAAATTGTTCTGGAGATAGCTTTCTGTCATCCCATAAATTGCCGAGCCGGATTCCAGCTTTGCCGCGTACACAACGTCCTCCCCCCGGTGCAGGGCGAACCGGTTCTGCACAGCCGCCTGGCTGTCTCTGTCCCTCCCTGTCAGGGTAAACACCGTGAACACAGGGACGGCGGCACCGTAGCTGTTGTTCCACATATAGAACGTGTAGATATTTCCGTTCTGCTCCACTGCGATTCTGTCAATCCATTCGCTTTGCAGCTGCAGGTACCAGCCTTCGTCGAAGTTGTGGAATGTATACAGTTTATTGGTTTCCTGCCCAGCGATATCCACACTGAACCAGCGAATCAAATTCTGGCCGGTGGGGTTGTACATTATATTCAGCAGGCTGGGCAGCTCCAAAATACCGTCGCCATCCAAATCCTGGGCATATACCAGGTAATTGGACACCGGCTGCACACCGGCGCTGGCCTCGCTGGCCTGGGCGATGTTGGTAAAGACTCCATCCCGCAGGGCAAAAATATCCGTCTCGATGGAATTGCTCATGGACAGGCTGGAAACGTATACCGCCGGTTCCCCACCGGACAGCCGATTGACCTCAATCCGGCGGATAAACTCCGGCAGCACAGAGAGCTTTGCCTCCGCAGAGCCGGTCAGGTTTCCGTCCCGATAGCTATAGAGCCTTACCGTGCCGTTTCCGGAGACGGCATCGCCGTTTTGAATGACCATCAGCTCGCTCCGGCCGTCCTCGTTCAAATCCACCACCAGGAGCCTGACATAAATCATGCTCTTGATTTTTTCCGACTGGCCGGTGGCAAAGGAATAGACCGTAACCGTCTTGGTGACATTTTCATTGAGCTGGGTGCCTACAATCAGCTCGCTGCCCGATGCATTGTCCACACTGGCATACTGCACCTGCTCAAAGGAGGAGCCTTTGCAGTCTATAATCTCCCACAGCTGATAGCTTTCATCCGTCAGCTGATTAAACAGGAGAATTTGAAGGGCATCGGTTTGGGTGAGCCTGGTAAAAATCAGATATTCTTCCTTTCCGTCCCCATCCAGGTCCGCCGTTTGGACGGATTCCCGGTTGTTGCCGGAAAGCGGGGCGGCATACACCCTGCCCTCCATGGCCGATTCAATCGCAGAGCGAAGATTGCTGTTGCGTTCCGATCTGCGGGGTAATGCATACATCTCATCGACTGTCTTGGCTGCACAGCCGCAAAGAAGCAGAATCAGCAGCATTGCCCAAACAGAACACAATATTCTTTTTTTCAAGCTACCTACTCCTTCCATCCGATTATTATAGCATATTCCCCCGAAAAAGAAAAGGCTATTTCAGAACAACATTCGCTTCTCCCAGCACATTTTTCAATTCGTCTATCATGGAATTCCGCAGCAGGCACCGTGCCCCCTGGCGCTTGCGGGAATCTGCGAAAAACACTACCACTGTGCTGTCCCCGGGGAACATATTGACAATCGCCCGAACCTTTTTGTACTCTCTGCAATTTTCCGTAGGGAGCCGCAGGTAGAGGGTACTGTCCCCAGGGGGCTCCTGCTTGGGCGGGATCAGTTCATGGAGGAAGGGCTTGACGTAGGGGTCTGTAAAATCAGACATAGGCCGAACCCGGTTGACGATGATTTGCGGGTCTTTGTCATCCCGCACAGAGAGCTTGCCCACCACCACCACCGGCGCATTCTCCCGGAGATAGCCCCCATGCTCGTTCAGCGCATTGGAGAATACAATCAGCTCAATGGAGGCGGTGTCGTCCTCTATGGTGACGTAGGCCATCATGGTATTGCTTCGGGTCATCTTCATTTTGATGGTCTGGACAATGCCCGCAATGCTGACAATCTGCTCATCCTGGAATCTGCTCTCTTCTCCTGTCAGGGCCGAAATGGGCACAACGCTGGTGCCCTTCAGCAGCTGGCGGTAATCGTCCATGGGGTGGCCGGATATATAGATTCCGGTGGTTTCCTTTTCCATGGCCATCAGTTCCGCCCGGGGCAACTCCTCCATGTAAGGGATATCGATTTTTCCTGCAGAATCCTGATCAGAGAGCATGGAGAACAGCCCCATCTGCCCCTCCAGATTCTTTTTTCTGGTGGCAGAAACGGCGTTCATCATCTTCTCGTAAACGGAGAGGAGCTCACTGCGGTGATAGCCAAAGCAATCCATTGCCCCGCACTTGATAAAATTCTCCACCGCTCGTTTGTTCAGCTCTCCTTCCCCCATCCGCTCCAGGAAGTCCTCCAGGGTCTTAAATGGCCCCCCCTCGGCACGCTTGGCCACCATGGTTTTAATCAGGCCATGGCCCACATTTTTCACGGCCCCCAAGCCGAAGCGGATGCACGTCCCCTCCACACTGAAATGGTCTTCCGAGTGGTTGATGTCCGGGGGCAATGTCTCGATGCCGATTTCCTTGCATTCCGTGATATAGCCGGAAATCTTTTCTGCATAGTCCAAAACAGAGGTCATCAACGCCGCCATATATTGCTGGGGATAGTGGCATTTGAGATATGCCGTCTGATAGGAAACCACCGCATAGCACACGGCATGGGCCTTATTGAAGGCATAGTTGGCAAAGTCTACAATCTCATCGTAAATGGACTGGGCTGCCGCCTCGCTTACCCCCTTGGCAATGGCGCCGGATATATTCTGGGCCGGGTCGCCGTAGACAAATACCCTGCGCTCTTCCTCGATAACCTTCATCTTTTTCTTGGAAATAGCACGGCGGATATTATCCGCCTGGCCCATGGTATAGCCGCCCAAGGTGCGGAAAATCTCAATCACCTGCTCCTGGTAGACGATGCAGCCGTAGGTCACCCGAAGAATCGGCTCCAAAAGCGGGGTTTTATAGGTAATCTTTCTGGGATCCAGTTTGTTGGAAATGAAGGTGGGTATGGAATCCATGGGGCCGGGACGATAGAGGGCCACAATGGCCGTCAGGTCTTCAATGGATGTGGGCTTCATATTGATGCACACGCCGGTAATACCGGAGGATTCCAGCTGGAACACGCCCTGGGTTTTTCCCTCTGCCAGCATGGCAAAGGTCTCCGGGTCATTGTCCGGGATACGGTCAATGGAGAACTCCGGGTCAATGCCTCGGATCTGCTGCTCTGCATCCCGGATAACCGTCAGGTTTCGCAGACCCAGGAAGTCCATCTTCAGCAGACCCAGCTCCTCGATGGTGGTCATGGTATACTGTGTGACCACCGTATCGTCATTGGTGGACAGCGGGACATAGGTGTATACCGGGTCTGCGGTAATCACCACACCTGCTGCGTGGGTAGAGGTGTTCCGGGGCATTCCCTCCAGGGACATAGCCGTATCCAGCAGAGAGTGAATTCTCTGGTCCTGCTGATACATCTCCTTCAGCTTGGGGGAGGAATCCATTGCCTCCTGCAAGGTGATGTGGGGGGTAGTCGGCACCAGCTTCGCCACCACATCCGTCTCGGCAAAGCTGAAATTCAGCGCCCGGCCCACGTCCCGGATGGCGCCTCTGGCAGCCATGGTGCCGAAGGTTGCAATCTGGGCCACATGGTCGGCGCCGTATTTACGGCACACATAGTCAATAACCTCGCCCCGGCGCTCCTGGCAGAAATCCGTATCGAAATCCGGCATACTCACCCGCTCCGGGTTGAGGAAGCGCTCAAAAATCAGGGCGTATTTCATCTGTCTCTTATACACATCTGACGCTGCCGACGCATAGCCTTGT
>UROL01000028.1 GCA_900549495.1 uncultured Eubacteriales bacterium
TATTCGTCGGCAGCGTCAGATGTGTATAAGAGACAGGGGTCATAGTTGGCAGCGGCGACCACCGCCTCGCTGTTGTGGCAGGGGGCATAGCCCTGGAGACTCAGCTGCAACCGGCCCCGCCCCTGGGTGTAGGCTGCCAATACCTCGGTGTAGTCCTTCACCTCGGCGGCGGGTACCAGCCCCCGCAGGGTGGACAGCCCCCCGGCGGCCTCCGGCGCTTCCAGTTCGCCGCCCATGGCACGGATGTCGGTAATGGCTCTGCCAATCAGCTCCGTAGGAGCGGTGACGGTAAAGGCATACCAGGGCTCCAGCAGCACCGATTTGGCCTGCATCAGGCCCTGCCGCACCGCCCGATAGGTGGCTTGCCGGAAGTCGCCGCCCTCGGTGTGCTTCAGATGGGCCTTGCCCACCAGCAATGTCAATTTCATATCCGTAATGGGCGCACCCACCAGCACGCCCCGATGGGTCTTCTCTGCCAGATGGGTCAGGATGAGCTTTTGGTAGTTTCCATCCAGCACGTCCAGGGGGCAAACGCTGTCAAACACCAGCCCGCTGCCCTGGGGCAGGGGCTCCAGGAGAATATGGCACTCGGCATAGTGGCGCAGGGGCTCAAAATGCCCCACGCCCTCCACCGGTGCGGCAATGGTCTCTTTGTAGAAAATGCGCTGGTCGTCCAGCTGAATGTCCAGCCCGAACCGCTGGGCCACCAGACTGCGGAAAATTTCCAGCTGCACCTTGCCCATGATTTGCACATGAATTTGCCCCTGCTCCCACAGCAGGTGGAGCTGGGGATCCTCCTCCTCCAGCTGCCGCAGCTTGGGCAGCACCTGGGCCGGGTCCGCCCCCTTGGGCAGATTCACCCGATAGGTCATTACCGGCTCCATGGCGGCGGGCAGCCCCGCCTTTTCTGCCCCCAGGGCCTGGCCGATGAAGCTGGTCTGCAAGCCGGTGACGGCTACCAGGGTTCCGGCGGGGATTTCCTCCGGGGCGGTAAATTTGTCTCCGGAATACAGCCGCAGCTGCTGCACCTTTTCTTCGGTCTGCTTGCCCTGGGCATCGGTAAGCACCAGGGGCTGCCGCACCCGCATTTTGCCGCCGGTGACTTTCAGCCAGGTCAGCCGTGCCCCAGCTTCGTCCCGGGAGATTTTATACACCCGGGCGGCAAAGTCGCTGCCGTATTCCGCCGCCGGGGCCAGCTCGTCCACCAGGGCCAGCAGCGTATCCACCCCCTCCAGCTTCAGGGCGGAGCCGAAGCACAGGGGGAACAGCTTCCGGGCCCCTACCAGGCTCCGCAAATTTCCCCGGGTGATGGTGCCGGTTTCCAGATAGGTTTCCAGCAGCGTCTCGTCGCACAGGGCGGCATTTTCCAGAATTTCCGCCTCCGGTGCGGTGAAATCCACCACGCCGCTGCCAAATTGGGTATGCAGCTGCTCCAATAGCTTCTCCCGCTGGGCCCCGGGGAGATCCATTTTGTTCAGGAACAGGAAGGTTGGCACCCCATAGCGTTCCAGCAGCCGCCAGAGGGTAAGGGTGTGGGCCTGAATGCCGTCGGTGCCGCTGATAACCAGCACGGCGCAGTCCAGCACCGGCATGGTGCGCTCGGCCTCAGCGGAAAAATCCACATGCCCCGGCGTGTCCACCAGGGTGATTGCCCGATGGGGCGTTTCCAGCCGGGCCTGTTTTGAAAAAATGGTAATCCCCCGCTCCCGCTCCAACACATGGGTGTCCAGCAGAGAATCCCGATGATCCACCCGCCCCAAAGTACGCCGCCACCCGCTGACATACATCAGCGCCTCTGAAAGCGTGGTTTTCCCGGCATCCACATGGGCCAGAAGCCCAATGCTCAGGGGATTTTTGATGTTTGGATGGTTTTCGGGCATAAAGATCCCCCTTTCGTGCTATTTCCCTGATTATAGCATGAAAGGGGGCTGTAGTCGATAGATAGTCGGGGATTTTTCTCAGGTTTATGGTGTTGCCTCAGGCCCTGCATCGCAGAAAGCAGAATGCGCTAGAAGGCCTCGCACTGGTTTTGATAGGATACCCCTACAAGAGACAGTGAAATATAAAACTGTTTCTGTAGGGGTATTGCTATGTCAAGAAGTAAATATAGCATAGAGGAAAAGTTGAGAATCGTGCAAGAGATTCTTGCAGGAAAAATAAGTGCAAATGCAGCAGCGAAAAAATCGGTGCGGACAACATAAGTGTAGCAAATTGGGTTCGAAACTATGAGAACGAAGGAATTTGGCTTGCATCCTGAACCACTGCGGGTTGTTGTATCCTATAATCGGGCTGCTGCCCATGGGGAGTTGGCTTTTATTCCTGGGTGCCCAGGAGCATACCCAGCAGACGGATGTCTGCGAAGGGGCGGTGACACTGGGCGGCATCCAGAATGGCATCTACGTTGTCGGCATCGTTTTCAATTTCCTTGGAGAAGAGCTGGGTGTTTTCCAGGAAGCGCCCCGGCAGCGCCCCCACCAGCAGACAGGCGATTACCACAAATTTCACCCGGCCCATCAGGTCAAAATCGGAGATGGCCTGAAGCCAGTACCGCTCCACCAGGTATCTGGCCAGACGGAGGGTTCCCTCGGGGAGCCTGGGGTGGCTGCGGGCGCACAGGAGCTGCTGCCACCGGGGGGTGAGGATTTCCAGACCCCGGAAGAATTCTAAAAACCCTGCCCAGTCCGGCTCCCCGGCCAGGGTACCGGCGGACTTTAGGGCGGCCTGGGCATCGAATTCCGGCTGCTCCCCGGTATCCAGCCACAGCTGGGCCCGGGCACCGTAGAGCAGCAGCAGGGCCAGCGCTTCTTTGGCCGGGAAGGATTTCAGCAGGGCCAGAGCGGTGCCCCGGCTCTGCTTCAGAATCTCCATATCCTCCCGGGCGTACTCCGGAGCCTCCCCGCCGGGGGCGGGGAAGGAGACATTGGGCCCCTCCGGGCCGGTGAGAATCAGCCGGGCCGCCTCCGGGCAGCTAAGCTCCAGGCCCAGCTCCACAAAGTCGCCGTAGTCATGCCGCAGCCGGGGAAATTCCCGGCACACGTGGCACAGCGCCGCCTCTCCCAGCTCTGCCTGAATGCGGCACAGGCCGTCCTCCCGCCACATGGGGCAGCGGTGGTTCTGGGCTGCCATCTGCACGCCGTATTCCGTATCCTTCAACACCTGGCGCAGACGCTGCCCCAGGGGGCCGGGGAGAGCACGGTAGCGGGCGGCGGATGCATCGTCCACATCCACATCCCATTCCTTGCAGCAGCTGTCCGGGCAGCTCCCGGCCAGACAGCGGAAGGCATCGTAGTAACTGGGTTTGCTTACATTCATTGGTAGGCCCCCTGAAAACAGTGACCCATTCCCCTTGGGAACGGGTCACAAAAATTATTGCACATTGTCGCCCAGGGACTGCACGGCCCCCACGGCTTCCCGAACGGTGCGGCGGCTGCTGTCCATCACCGATTGCAGCTGATCCAGCAGCTGCCCCAGCTGGGTGGAAACCTGGGCAATCTGCCCGGCGGCATCCTCCACCTGGCCGGATGCCTGATCCAGCACCTGGGCCGTCTGCTGCCCCAGCTGCCGGGCCCGCTCTTTGGCGGTGCGCTCCACCCGCTCTGCCCGGCGGTAGGCCTCCAGCTCCGATTCCGAGGGGGCGGGGGCGGCGGTATGCTTCCCCTCCAGCTGCTTTTCCAGCTGGGCCACCCGCTGCCGCAGGGCCTCGTTCTCCGCCTGAGCGGCGCTCAAATCCTTCTCCAGCTGAGAAACCCGCCCGGCATCCAGGGTGTCCTGCTTGCCCCGGAGGTATTCCAGCTCATTGGTCAGCTGGGCCACCTGAGAGGCGTGCTTGTTGTTGATGAATTCCATATACCGAACCACGTCTTCCCGATTGAAGCCGTTGAAAGAGGAACGAAACTGATTTGGCTGCTCCATCACCCAAAATCCTCCTGACCTGCCTGTTTTTTCTGGATTATACCACAGAAAAGGCCAGAAAACAACCGTCACTTTCCTAAATTCCCTGTTGAAAAAGAAAAAATCCCTGCCGGGCAAAAATTCTGCTTTACAAATCGGTTTGAATCTGCTATAATGTTCCCGCTGTAAAGAATATGCGCCAGTGGCTCAATGGATAGAGCATCGGATTCCGGTTCCGAGGGTTGGGGGTTCGAGTCCCTTCTGGCGTACCAAAAGCGGGTCGTCCTTTGGATGGCCCGCTTTTTGGCATATTCTTTCCCAAAAAACGGAGAATATGGGGCAGGGAAGTCTATTTGGGGCCCGGTTATCATAGAATACGCCGTCAGACCCCGGCAGCCGGGAGGCAGGGCACCTGATTTGCCGGAATTTCCCCGGGGGAAGCACTTGAAAAAATGGGGAATTTCCTGTATGATAGTGAAAAAATGGAATCTGGGGAGATGGAAGCTATGATTGTTGCAAAATTCGGCGGCACTTCCCTTGCATCGGCGGAGCGGTTCAGCCATGTGGCCAGCATCCTCCGGGGGAATCCCAATCGGCGCTATGTGGTGGTGTCCGCCCCGGGGAAGCGGTGCCCAGAGGATGTGAAAATCACCGACCAGCTGTACCGCCTCCTGCACAGCGGCTTGGAGGCGGACTTAGAGCCGGTGGAGCGCCGGTTTCAGGACATTGTCCGGGAGCTGGACGTGAACCTGGATTTGTCCCAGGAGTTCCGGGCCCTGCGGGAGCAGCCGGGCAGCGAGGGCTATCTGCTCTCCCGGGGGGAATATTTCACGGCCCGGATTATGGCAGCCTATTTGGGCTGGCCCTTTGTGGATGCGGCGGAATGTGTCTTTTTCAATGAATTCGGCCAGCTGGATTTGATTAAAACCCAGCACGCCATGTTCCAGCAGCTGCGTAAGCTGCCCAATGCGGTGCTGCCCGGCTTCTATGGGGTGATGCCCAATGGGGAGATTCACACCTTCTCCCGGGGAGGCAGCGACATTTCCGGGGCGCTGGCGGCCAGTGCTATGGATGCCCAGGTGTATGAAAACTGGACGGATGTGGACGGTATGCTGGTGACAGACCCGAAAATCGTCCCCAATGCCGCCCCATTACATGCCATTACCTACCGGGAGCTTCGGGAGCTGGCCTATCGGGGGGCCTCGGTGCTCCACGAGGACAGCGTGGTGCCGGTGCGCCGCAGCGGCATTCCCATCCATATCTGCAATACCTTCCATCCCCAGGCACCGGGCACCTGGATTGTGAAGGAGGCCCGGGAGACTCCTGCCCCCATCACTGGCATTGCCGGCCGCCTGGGCTACTCCACCATCCAAATTGAGCGGGAGAACACCAACAGCATGGTGGGCTACGTCCGCCGGATTCTGTCCTGCCTGGAGCACTGCGGCATTCCCTTCGAGCATCTGGCCACCGGCCTGGGCAGCGTGTGCCTGGTGGTGCCCACTGCCGCTCTGGAGGGGCACCGGCACACCCTACAGGAGGATATCTCCATGGCCGTCCACCCGGACAGCCTGGTAATTGAGGACGGCCTGGCCATGATTGCCGTGGTGGGCCGGGGAATGGTGGGCCGCCCCGGCATCAGCGCCCGGGTCTTTGGCGCCTTGAAAGAGGCAGCCATCAGCGTCCGGGTCATTGACCAGGGCTCCACCGAGATGAACATTGTCCTGGGCGTAGCCGAGGACGACTACCAGACAGCCATCCGCAGTATCCACCGGGAATTTTTTGAATAAGAGCACAAAAAGAAGTAACCCGCCATGTGGTTACTTCTTTTTTGCGGCAAAATGCCCTTAATATTCTCTTCCTGCAATGAATTCCTGGGTCAGGTCTTCGGGGGTGAAGACCTGCTCCTCTACGAAAATCTGCTTGGGAATTTCCTGGCCGTTCAGGTATTGCCGGATAAGCTCCACCACCCGGGGGCCGTGGAGGGGATTGCACTCTACGCAGAGGTTGATTTTCCCCTCCATACAGGCAGTGAGGGCCCGGCGGACGGCATCGAAGGAGACGATGCAAACCTGTCCCCCCTGGCCGTAGGTGATGCCGGCCTCGTCCATGGCCCGCATGGCTCCGAAGGTCATATTGTCATTTTCACTGTAGAGAACATTGAATTCCGCCCCGGTTTTCAGGAAGTCCCGCACCTCCTCATAGGCCTTGGACTCGGTATAGTCCCCGGCCAGCTGACCGGCGAAGTGCCAGTTGTCGTGGGCCTCCACGGCATCGCATATGGCCTTGGTACGCATCAGCTGGGCGGTGGCACCATAGGTGCCCTGGATGTGGAGAATGCTGGCGGGGGCATCGGCAAGGGTCTGCTCCATCCAGTCCACGGCCCGGCGGCCCTGGGTGAGGAAGTCCGAGCCAATCTCCGTCAGGTACAGCCCCGCATCCTCCACCGACACCGCCCGGTCCACGATGATTACCGGGATGCCCGCATCCCGGGCCTCCTGCAAAACCGCATCCCACCCGGTTTCCTCTGCCGGGGCAATGAGGATGATATCCACCCCCTGGACGATGAAGTTCCGCACGGCCAGCAGCTGGTTGGCCTGCCGCTGGCGGGCATTGTCATAGAGCACCTCGAAGCCATTTTCCGGACAAAGGGCCTGGAGCATGGAGGCGGTGTTGGCCACCCGCCAGTCGGACTCCGCCCCCAGCTGGGAAAAGCCCACCAGGGTTTTCTTGGGCTCCGGGGGGACTTCCTTCTCGCAGCCCAGCAAAGAGACGGACAGAAGAGCGGCGAACAGAAAACTAAGCATCTTTTTCATGGTGTTCCTCCAATCGGAAGGGGAAAATGATGGTGATAGCGGTGCCCAGCCCCGGCTGGCTTTCGATGGTAAAGCGGCAGTCTTTGCCATACATCAGCTGTAGCCGCTTGTAGGCGGAAATCAGGCCGAAGCCGGTGGCCTGGTCACTTTCCAGCTGGCAGCGCAGCTGCTGCAAATCCTCCTTGGCCATACCCGCTCCGGTGTCCGCTACCTCCAGGGTGACAAAGCCGTTTTCCAATCGGCCGGTGACCGTTACCATGCCCTTGCCCCGCTTGGGCTTGATGCCGTGGTAAATGGCGTTCTCCACCAGGGGCTGGAGGGTCAGCTTGGGAATCCGGCAGCCGGCCACGGCCTGGTCGATTTCAATCCGGTATTCCAGAATGTCCTTGTAGCGCACCTGCTGAATTTCCAGGTAGCTGCAAACATGCTGCTGCTCCTGGGCCAGGGTGACAATGTCCTGCCCATTGCTCAGGAAGGCCCGGAAATAGCGGGAGAGGCTGGTGACCATCTCCTCGGCCTGCTCGTTTTTCCCGGTTTCAATGAGCCAGACAATGGCATCCAGGGTGTTATACAGGAAATGGGGGTTGATTTGCGCCTGAATCAGGGACAGCTCAATGCCCCGCAGGCGAATCTGCTCCTGGCGGTTCAGCTCTATCTGCTTGTCCAGCCGCTCGGCCATGTCCTCAATGCCGGTGCTCAGGGTCAGCAGTTTAGGATCCTCTGCCTGAACCGGCTGGCGGCGGCTCAAATCTCCCCGGCCGATTTCCGATACCCGGCAGGCCAGAGCATCGATGGGGTCGGTAATGCTCCGGCCAATGCGGATGGCCCGCTTGGCCGCCACTGCCACCAGAATGCCAAGGCTCAGGGCCACGGCCAGCAGCTCCAGCCAGAGGATGCGGCTGAGGCGCTGCTGCAAGGCGGCCAGCTGCCCGGCCTCGTGGTATAGGTAGGTGTACAAATACTCCTGAATCAGCTCCGTGGTGATGTATACGCTGGTTTCCAGCTGCTCCATCCGCTTGTCATAGCCCTGGGTCTGCTGAATTTTCCGAATGCTGGCGCTGAGGCTGTCGCACAGCCCTACCACGCTCCCGGCGGCCCGGCGGCTGTCGGCATTGGTGGAGTTGGAAAGCAGTGTTTCCGCCAGAGCCCGGGCGGCGGCAATGTCCCCGGTGGGCAGCTCCTGGGCAGCGCCGGAGACGTAGTAATACATTTTCAAATCCACATCGGATTTGAAGTTCTGGTTGAATTGGGAGGCGGTGGTGATGTTGCCGGTGACGGCGGCGTTGCGTACATTATAGCTGACCAGCAGTGCCAGAATCACCGCTGCCAGAATCACCGCCGGGACAAAGAGGTTGAGAATCAGCCCATAGAGTTTCCCGGCGATGGAATTGGCCTCAAAGTCGTGCCGTCTCATTCCGCCTCCGCCTCTCCGGCCCGGAAGGCCCGGGGGGTGCAGCCCTGGGTCTTCCGGAAAACAAAGCTGAAATACCGGGGATCCCGGTAGCCCACCTCGTTGGCAATTTCGCTGGAGCGCAAGCCGGTGCGAAGCAGCAGCTGCTTGGCCCGGGTCATGCGCTTCTGGGTTACATATTCCACAAAGGAGACCTCCATCCTCTGGCTGAAGCAGGCACTGAGGTAGTTGGCGCTGATGCCCAGGGCCTGGGCAGCGGCGTTGAGGGAGATGTTTTCGTCGGTGTAGTTGCGCTCAATGTAGCGGATGGCGCTGTCGATGATGTCGCTGCTCTCCTGCTGGCTCTTCAAATCCCGCAGCTGCAATGCCGCCCGGAGAACGCTGACCAGATATTCCCGGATTTTCTCCACCGGCAGATTCACCTCCGGCTTGGGCAGCTTCCGTAAATCCTCCATCTGGCAGCCCAGCTGCTGTAGCTCCACCTCGGCGCTGATGCAGGCGGACATGAGAATGTAGTGCCGGAACATCAGCGAGCGCTCCGCCCCGGCCAGGCCGGACAGATATTCCGCCGCAAAGCCCTCGATTTCCTCGGGAGTGCCGGACTGGATAAAGCTGCGGATGAGGTTGGCATCCAGCTTCCCCGGATCCAGGGTTTCCAGGCAGCCCATGGCGGCGCTCTCTCCCTCGCTGCGGAGCATGTCCGCCTTGAAGATATGCACCCCGGGCATCAGATGCCGATAGGCCATCGCATGGCTGGCATCGCTGTAGCATTTGGCCAGACCGCTGAGGCGGTAGGTGGGGGTTCCCACGGCGGCGCACCAGTTCAGGGCCTCCCCGGCGGTGGTGCAGCGGCTTTGGATGCTGTCCAGGGCCCGGCGGGTGAGATCCTCCAGGGTCTGCCCATCCCCCTTAATCAGCACGGCATAGGACAGCAGACCGCTTCGGAAGAGAATGTAGTTGGGATAGCGGAGGAAGAAATCCAGCAGCCCATCCAGGGTCACCGCCGCCGCCTCGGAATAGGCGGTGGCTTGCTGGGACTGGACGGAGAACAGGAGGAAATTGTAGCCGTCGGCGTTCAAATCCAGATGCAGCCCCTGGGCCTCCTCGTAAATCTGCTGCACGGACAGGGAGCCCTCCACCAGCCGCTCAAAGAAGGCCCGGCGGGAGAAGCTCTCGTATTTCTTGGTGTCCTGCTCGTAGCGCCGCAGATAGTCCCGCTGCTCCCGCTCCTCCCGTATCTTCTGGCCGGTGCCCTCCAGAGCCTTTAGGATGGCGGATTTGGTAATGGGCTTCAGCAGATATTGGTCCACCTGTAGCTGGATGGCCTGCCGGGCGTATTCAAAGTCGCTGTAGCCGCTGAGAATGATAATCTTGGTGTCTGGCAGCTCCCGGCTGACAATGCTGCTCAGGGCCAGACCGTCCATAAAGGGCATCTTGATATCCGTAATCAGTACATCCGGCTTTAGCTTGCGAATCAGCGGCAGGGCGATTTCCCCATCCGGGGCATCCCCCACAAATTCGAAGCCGTACTTCTCCCAGGGGACAATGTCCCGCAGACCCTCCCGCACAATGCTCTCATCCTCGGTGATGAATACCTTAATCATTTCCATGGCATGTCCTCCATGCGGTGTTAGTTCTATTTTTATTGTATCATACTTTTCCCGCTATGGGGGAATTTTTTTACCCCAACCCTCGTGTGGGCAGCAAGCCCGAAGCGGCACAAAATACCGGTTTCCTCCGCAAAAGCGATACCGGGTGGGCCAGGGCACTGCCGTATAGGAACCAGCCCGGTGCGTAATTGAAAAAAACCGGGTGGGCCAGGGTACCTACCGTATAGGAAGCAAGCCCAAAGCGTCACTAAAAACCCGCAGCTTGGGGGCTGCGGGGCTTTAGAGGAAGGGTTATACGGTTTTCTTTCTGGCCAGTACAATTTTCTGAATCACCAGGAACAGGCAAATCATGGCGGCCACGGTGATGTCCTTCCACCAGGGGTCGGTGAGGTTCATAGAGGCCACAATCTGCTTAATGGTGTTCAGAGAAAGCACACCGAAGAGGGTGCCGATGATGTTGCCCACGCCGCCGGTGAGCATGGTACCGCCGATAATGGAGGAGGCAATGGCGTTCATCTCTGCCCCCTGGCCGTTGGTCACAGAGCCGGAGCCCAGATGCAGCACATATACAAAGCCGCCGATGCCCGCCAGAGTGCTGCACAGCAGATGGGCCAGGAACCTGGTGCGGCGGACATTGATGCCCAGCATATTGGCGCTGGCGGCGTTGCCGCCCACGGCGTAAAAGCTGCGGCCCAGCTTGCTCCATTTCAGCAGAACAAACAGCAGCACCACAATCACCAGAGCCACAATCACCCCGGGCTCCACATAGGCGGTGATGAATTTCCCCTTCTTGTTCATGTAGCCAATGCCCTTTAGGAGAATGTGGGTATCCTTGGCGGCAATGAAGGCCTGGTTTTGAATGTTGATGGGGTTGGCATTGACAATGGTGGTCATGCCCTTGGCAAAGAACATTCCCGCCAGAGAGACGATGAAGGGCTGAATGTCCAGATACGCCACCAGATACCCCTGCACCAGACCGAAGGCCAGACCGATGCCCAGGGAAATCAACAGGGCGGTGAAGATATTGCCGCCGTGCATATCCAGATTCACGGCACAGGTCATGGTAATCAGGGCAGTCATCATGCCCACGGAGATATCAATGCCCCCGGTAATCATCACAATGCTCATGCCGCAGGACAGAATAATCATGCCCGCATTTTCATTGAGGATGTTGCAGAAAGAATTGGGCTTGCGGAAGCCGGAGCCAAGAAATACAATGGCAGCGGCATACATAGCGAAGAACACCACAATGGTGATGGCCAGCAGCACATTGCTGTCCGACAGGACAAGGCGCTTTTGCAGCCGCCCGTTCTTCTGGATGGTTTTGGTGCCCATTTATACCGCCTCCTTTGCACCGGATTTTGTGGTCAGCTTTTTCCATGCCTTGGTGGCCTTTGCCTGGAAGGTGGGGGCGCTGAGCACCACCAGAATCACCACCACCACCGCCTTGTAGGCCGGCAGCGCCGTGGAGGGGACCTTGTATTTGTACAGCGTGGTGGTGAGGAATTGGATGGTGTAGGCACCCAGAATGGAGGCCGGCATACTGAACTTGCCGCCGCTGAGGGCATTGCCTCCCAGGGCCACAGCCAGAATGGCATCCATTTCAATGTCAATGGCGAAATTGGAATAGTTGATGGTGGATACCCGGCTGACCTTTACAAAGCCTGCCACCGCCACACACAGCCCAAGAATCACATAGGTGAGGAACTTGATAAAGGCGGGGTTCAGGCCATTGAGCCGGGAGGAGCTGGCATTGATGCCCACGGACTGGGCATATAGCCCAATGGTGGTGAATTTCAGCACCAGAGCCGCCACAATCATGCAGGCAATGGCAATGAACACCGGAGTGGGAACGGGAATGCCGGGAATGTAGGTGCCGAAATAGCTCAGCACCGGGTCCTTCAGATTCATGGGCTGGGCGTGGTTAATCCAGGAGGCAATGGAGCGCCCGGCGGTGAAGAGAATCAGCGTCGCCACCATGGGCTGCAATTTCAGATAGGCCACCAGGATGCCGTTGAAGGCACCGAAGAGCATACACACGCCGCAGGCTGCCAGAAAGGCCACAATAACCGGGGCCTGGGCCTGGTTGGCCACGGAGGAGCTGCCGCAGAGAATACGCATAATAACGGAGCCTGCAATGGCCATGTTGGCACCCACGGAGATATCCTGTCCGCCGGAGGCTGCCGTGACCAGGGTCATGCCAATGGCCAAAATGGCCAGCTCCGAGCCGTCGTTGATGACGGAGATAAGGTTGCCGCCCAGCACCTTGTTGCCGCTGTTGTTGGTGCGGACGTAGATGGAGAAAAAGGAGCTGTCGCCAATAAGGTTAAACAGAACCAGCAGGGCCAGAGCGGCCAGGGGAATGAACATCTGCTGGTGAACCAGCCAGCTCAGCCGGGAGGCGAAGGTCTTCTTCTCCCGGGGCTTCAGTGCGTTTTTCGGCATCAGTGCTCACCTCCTGCGATGGTTTCCATAATCTTAGTCTGGTTCAGGCCGTCCCCGGTGAGCTCTCCCACCACATGTCGGTCCCGCATAACCACCAGCCGGGAGCAGGTGCGCAGCATCTCGTCGATTTCCGAGGAGATGAAGGTGCAGCTCTTGCCCTGCGCGGCCAGCTTCAGCACCAGCTTCTGAATTTCGGTCTTGGTTCCGATGTCAATGCCCCGGGTGGGCTCGTCCAGAATCAGGTATTGGGGATTGGTCAGCAGCCAGCGGGCCAGAATCACCTTCTGCTGGTTGCCGCCGGAGAGCTGGTTGATGGGAGTGGCGGAGGAGGCGGTTTTGATTTCCAGGAGCCGGATGTACTCGTCGGCGTATTTCTCCGCCTGGGCCCGGGAGATGGGCTTGAAGGGCCCCTGCAATACCTGTAGGGCCAGGATGATGTTCTCCCGCACGGACAGGTCGCCCACAATGCCGTCCCGCTTCCGGTCCTCCGGCAGATAGCCGATGCCGTGCTTCATGGCATCCAGGGGCTTCTTAATTTTGGCGGCCTTGCCGTTGACCCGGACATGGCCCCCGGTGACGTGATCCGCCCCGAAGATGGCCCGGACGCACTCGCTGCGGCCAGAGCCCAGCAGACCGGTGAAGCCGTTGACCTCCCCCCGGTGGATGGAAAAATCGAAGGGATACACTGCATCACTGCTGGAAAGCCCCTGGGCCTCCAGCACCGGAGCGCCGGAGGTGGCCTGGGTGGTGGCGCTGTCGTCCTTAATGGCTGCCATGTCGTCCAGCTCCTTGCCCAGCATCTTGGACACCAGCTGCACCCGGGGAAGATTTTCAATGGCGTATTCTCCCACCAGCTGGCCGTCCCGCAGCACGGTAATCCGGTCGCAGACCTCGTATACCTGGTCCAGGAAGTGGGTGACAAAGAGAATGCCCACCCCCTTGGCCCGGAGGTCCCGCATCAGCGTAAAGAGCTTGGCAACCTCCTGCTCGTCCAGGGAGGAGGTGGGCTCGTCCAGAATCAGCACCTTGCAGTCCATGTCCACCGCCCGGGCGATGGCCACCATCTGCTGCACGGCAATGGAATAGTCTCCCAGCTGGCGGTTGGGCTTGGCGGGGATGCCCAGCTCTTCCAGCAGCCTCTTGGCCCCGGCGTTCATTTTCTTCCAGCTGGTGAAGCTGCCCGGTGTCCGGGCAATATACATATTCTCCGCCACCGTCAGGTTGGGGCAGAGGGTAATTTCCTGGTAAACAGTGGAGATGCCCCATTTCTGGGCATCCTGAGGGCGGCGGATGGCTACGGCACCATCGTGGCCCGCAATGTAAATTTCTCCGGCATCCTTCTCGTATACGCCGGTAAGCACCTTAATCAGGGTGGATTTTCCTGCGCCGTTTTCCCCCATTAGTGCGTGGATTTCTCCGGAGCGCAGGGTGAAGTCCACATTTTGCAGCGCCTTGACCCCGGGAAAAAATTTGGAAATGCCCCGCATTTCCAGAACTGCGCCTTCTTGCATGGTATCGCCTCCGTCAGATGTAAAAGGTACGCGGTGCGGATACAGGATAGACTCCAATACTCCGTACCGCGTACCCGGTCTATGTTCTATTCAGGGAACTGGGTTTGCTCCTTAGATACCGAAGGCTTCCACGTCCTCGGCGGTGATGGTGGCGGCATCAAAGCCCCGCTCTACCAGGATAACCACCTTGTCTTCCAGCTCTTCGCCAGCTTCCAGCTTCTCGATGATGCCGGAGATGGTCTCAGCCTGGAAGGGGTTGCACTGACCGTCGTAGTTCCAGCTGCCAGCCAGCAGCTCTTCCAGAGCCCACTTGTTGCAGTCGAAGCCCATGACGATGACGTCACCGTCCACACCGTGGGTGATACCGGCGGCATCCAGAGCAGCCACGGCACCCTGGGCCATGTTGTCGTTCTCGGCGTAGATGACGTTGAACTTCTCGCTGGAGTTGATGACGGACTCAACAATCTGCTTGGCCTCGTCAGCGCTCCAGTTGCCGGTCTGCTGAATCACGATGTTCCAGTTGTCGTTCTCTTCCACCTTGGTGTCCAGTGCGCCGGAGCGGCCCACCTGGGCAGCGGAGCCCATAACACCCTGAATGTGGATGACGTTGTACTCCTCCAGGCCCTGCTCAGCCAGCCATGCCACAGCGGTCTCGCCTTCCTTGGCCATGTCGGAGACTACGGAAGCGGCATACAGGCTCTCGTCAGCATCGATGGTGCGGTCGAAGAGGATAACGGTGACACCGGCCTCTTCGGCTTCCTTCAGCACGGAGTCCCAGCCGGTGGTGGCAGCGGCGGAGAGCAGCAGGTAATCCACCTCGTCGGCGATGAACTTCTTGGCCTGGGCAATCTGCTCTTCATTCTTCAGGGAGTAGAAGAACTGGGCCTCGTAGCCGTTTTCCTTGCAGAAGGTGGCCTCCATGTCGGCCACGTTGGCGGCCCGGTAGCCGGACTCGGTGGGGTCGTTGTTGATGATGCCGACACGAATCAGTTCGTCGGACTCGGCACATGCGAAGCAGGCAATGGAAAGAACCATGCACAGCGCCAGGGCGATTGCAAGCAGCTTTTTCATAGTGAGTACCTCTTTCATAAAAAATTTTGATTTGTCCGCTTTGTGCGGGCTTCTGCCTATATAAGAGCATAAAAAATCCGGCCCGTCAATGAATTGGAGGGGCCGATATGCAAAACTGTGATACTGAATAAATACAAATTTTTCCAAAACGAACAAAAAAGAATACAAATTTTTGGATACCCCATGACTTGACATCTTTTTGTTGAATATTTTATGATAGAAGGGTAGAAATTTACTGATTTGCATCCGGCCACCCCATTTTTCGGCAAAGCAAATTGCCCGGTGGCCGGGAGAAAAGGGGTAAAATTTTTATACGGCCCGAAAAAATCAGGTAAAATTTCATAGCTATCTTATGGAATTTGCCTGATTTTTATAACAGAAACAGGCCCAAAAAGATAAAAAGTATACAAAGGAGGGACGCCCTTGTATCCCCAATATCAGCGCATCGCCCAGGAGCTGGAGCTGAATATCCGCAGCGGTCAGCTCCGGGACAAGCTGCCCACCGAGGCCCAGCTCTGCGCCCGGTATGGGTGCAGCCGCCAGACCATCCGCTCTGCCCTGGCTCTGCTGGAGCACCAGGGCATGATTCTCCGCCGCCAGGGCAGCGGCGCCTATGTCAGCCC
>UROL01000029.1 GCA_900549495.1 uncultured Eubacteriales bacterium
ACCTGCCCCAGGGTGCCCGGCTCCCCCTGTGGCGGCTGGCCTACTCCCTGTGCTTCTTCGCCGTGGCACTGTGGCTGTGCCTGACCCCGGGGAAGCTGGTAAAGCGCATCGGCAATTACCTGACCCCCAGCCTGCTGGTGCTGTTGGTGCTCCTCTTTGTCAGCTTCCTGCTCCGGGGTAAGGGGGAAATCGCCCCGCCCCAGCAGAGCTACGCCGCCGCCCCCCTGATGAAGGGCTTCGTAGAGGGCTACCAGACCATGGACGCCATCGCCTCCCTGAACTTCGGCCTGGTAATCTCCACCACCCTGACCTCCTTCGGCCTGCACCGGAAGGAAGATACCCTGCGCCATACCGTCCTGGCCGGCCTGGCCGCCGGAAGCATCCTGGCCCTGGTGTACCTGATGCTGGGCTACGTGGGCATGGCCAGCTCCGGGGTGTACGCCATCCAGGAAAACGGCGCATGGACCCTGCGGTGCATCGTGTACCAGCTCTTCGGCAGCTTCGGCGCCGTGCTGCTGGCCGCCATCTTCACCTTGGCCTGCCTGACCACCTGCGTGGGACTCATCAACTCCATCAGCCAGTATTTCAGCCTCTTGTTCCGCAAAGTCTCCTATCGCACCTGGGCCATTGTCATCACCGGCTTCTCCTTCCTGGTGTGCAACCAGGGGCTCAATACCATTCTCAGCATCTCCATCCCCATCCTCAACGCCATCTACCCCATGGCCATTATGCTGATTCTCCTGGGGCTGAGCCATAGCCTGTGGCAGGGGAACCGGTTTGTGTACCCCGTGGTGATTACCGCCACCGGAGCCGTCAGCGTAGTCCACGCCCTGGAGACGGCAGGCATCCCCCTGGGCACCCTGGGAGAGCTGTCCCATAAGCTCCCCCTGTACGCCGACGGCTTCTGCTGGCTCCCCGCCGCCGCCGCCGCCCTGGCCCTGAGCCTCCTCCTCCCCCTAACCCTGCGTCTCTCCCACCGGGCCAAAAAGACCGCATAAGCACAGATTCACCCGCAGTATCCAATATCCCCCGGCAAGTCCGCCGTTGAAGTCTCAGCTTCAGCGGAACTCGCCGGGGGATTCTTTGTGGGGTATATTTTTATTCTGCGGTGGCGGTGATGGGCTCCTGGGGGGCGAGGGGCTTCCAGGGGGCGTTGTTGTCGGCCTGGATTTGGATGCTGCCGTCCTGGCAGAAGGTCAGGGTGTATACATCCTCCAGGCAGGTTTCCAGCCAGCGGCAGTGCATCCGGAATACATTCTCCTCCGGCCACCAGCCATGGCACAGATACAGCTGGTTCCAGTCCTGTAGGGTGCCCAGCAGATTGGTGTAGCGGATTCCGCCGGTGGCCACCCGGATGGTTTCCTCCCGGCCGGAGACGGTTTTCAAATGCCACAGGCAGCCGTACACGTCAAAATCCAGCCGGAATTCCGTAATGGGGTCGGGCTGGCTGCCCACCATGAAATTGCCGGAGAAGGGAGTAAACACCCCGGTATTCACGGTAATCTTCCTGCCGGAAATCCGCTGCACCCAGGGGCTGAAGGGCTGGCAGGGGGGATTTCCGATGTTCAGGCGGCCCAGCCGGGCCTGAAGGCGGCGGAAGCTCTCCGGCTCCTCCGCCAAGGGGGCATCGGAGACCACCTTGCGGACAAAGTCCCAGGTAATGTCCAGGGTGCTCTGGGCCCAGTGGGCCCCTACGGCGGTTTCGGTGATGCCGATAATCATATCCTGCTCTGGCAGCACAATGGTGAACTGTCCCATGGCCCCATCCGCCCGGTAGGCCCCCTTGGGCTGGCACATCCAAATCTGAAAGCCGTAGCCCAGGAAATTGTCGGTAGCCTCTGGATTGTTGGCGGCCTCGGAGGCGGAGTCATTCTGATTGGTGGTGGCAAGGCGGACATAGTCCTCTGCCAGAATCCGCTCCCCCTCCCATACGCCGCCGTCGGCGTAGAGCTTCATCAGGCGGAAATTATCCTCGGTGGTGGCGAACAGGCCGCCTCCCCCCACCTCCATGCCGTCGGCCATGCACATCCAGCGCAGGTTGTCCGGGTCGATGCCTATCTTTTCAAAGAGCCTGGGGGTCAGGTAGTCGTGCAGACCCAGGCCGGTCTTTTTCCGGACAATGGCCCCCAGCATGGTGGAGCCGGTGGAATTGTACATATAGGTGGTGCCGGGCCGGTGGTTTACCGGGGTGTGGAGGAATTCCCAAATCCACTGGGGGCTGTTCATGGGCATGGTATCCATGCCGCAGCCCATGCACAGCACGTCCCGGACGGTGAGCAGCTGGAGATTCTCGCTGGGATGCTCCGGGGCCTCCTCGGGAAAAATGTCAATAAGACGCTCGTCCAGCCTCAGCAGCCCCTGGGTATAGGCGATGCCCACCGCAGTGGCAGCGTAGGTCTTGGTGTGGCTTTGCAGGCCGTGGCGGATATTGGGGCCAAAGGGGGCCCACCAGCCCTGGGCACAGAGCTTGCCATGGCGCATAATCATCAGGCCGTGCATTTCGGTCTGGCTGGCTTCCAGGGCATCGATGTAGGCCAGAATGTCCCGGCTGCGGATGCCCACCGCCTCGGGAGAGGCGATGGCAAAGGGCTTACGTTCCTTCATAGCAGTACCTCCCGGTTTAGCCCTTCACGCCGCCAACCACCATACCCTTGATCAGCTCCCCCTGAATGGCGGGGTAGACGCAGAGAATGGGCAGCAGCGCAATGATGGCAATGGCCATCCGGGCGGATTCCGTGGGCAGGGATTGGGCCGCCAGCATGGCGGACTCCGTGGCCAGGTCAGAGGTTTTCAGGAACTGGATGGAGTCCATCAGCTTTTTCAGGTACACCTGGATGGTATAGAGCTTGGAGTCGGTGATGTAGTACAGGCCGTTGGTCCAGTTGTTCCAATAGCCCAGGGCGGCGAACAGGCCGATGGTAGTGAGCACCGGCTTGCTCAGGGGCAGCATAATTCCTGTGTAGATGCGTAGGTCGTTGGCCCCATCGATGCGGGCGGCCTCGATAATGGCATAGGGGATATTGGCGTTGTAGTAGTTGCGTACCATCAGCACGTTCAGTGCCCCCATCAGGGCACCGGGGAGCAGGTAGGCCCAGATGGTGTCCTTCACATGGAACAGCCGGGTCCAGACAATGTAGCTGGCCGTCATGCCGCCGTTGAACAGGCAGGTGAAGAACAGGATAAAGGCGAAAACGTTGCGGTACTTAAAATCCTTCCGGCTCAGGGGGTAGGCGAACAGGGAGGTAAGAATCAGATTGGCCCCGGTGCCCACCACGGTAATCAGGATGGTCAGGCCATAGGCCCGGAAGATGGTAGCCCGCTTCAGCCAGAGATACCGGTAGGCGGACAGGGAAAACTCCTGGGGAATGAATTTGTAGCCCTGGGACAGGGCCGTCTCCGAGGAGAAGGAGACGGAAATCATCAGAATGAAGGGAATCACGCAGAAGATGGCCAGGATGGTCATCAGCACCAGGGACACACAATAGAAGCCCCGCTGGTCCTTCACCTGGGAAACCTTTGCTTTTGCCATTTCCAAACCTCCTTAGAACAGGGCGTTGTCCGGCTCTACAATCCGGACCATCAGGTTGGACAGCATCACCAGCACGAAGCCGATTACCGCCTGGAACACACTGGCGGCAGAGGACATACTGACATTGTTCAGCTGCATCAGCGCCCGGTACACATAGGTATCGATGGTCTGGGTGGTGCTGATAAGCAGGCCGCTGTTCAGAGGAACCTGATAGAACAGGCCGAAGTCCGAGTTGAAGATGCGCCCGATGGACATCAGCAGCATCAGGATAATCATGGGCCGGAGCAGGGGCAGGGTAATGTGGACAATCTGCTTCCACTTGCTGGCGCCGTCCAGCCGGGCGGACTCGTACAGGCTCTTGTCAATGCCGCCGATGGAGGCCATATAGATAATGGAGCTCTGACCGGCATTCTGCCACACATGGACAATGGTGAGAATCACAGGCCAGTATTTGGCACTGGCATACCAGTTGATGGGCTTATCCTTGAAGAAGGCCGTGTTCAGGAAGCCGTAGGAGGTGCTGAGGAAGGCGTACACAATGAACGACAGCAGCACCGCCGACACCATGGAGGGAAAGCAGATAACAGGCTGGATTACCTTGGCGGCCCGGCCGGTGGCAATCTCCGCCATCAGTATGGCGATGAACACCGCCAGCACCAAATCCAGCACAATCCATCCGGCGTTGTAGGCCAGGGTGTTGCGAATCATCACGAAGGCATCCTTGGTGACGAAGAGGTACTTGAAATTATCCAGCCCGCACCAGGGACTGGCAAGGATGCCCTTGGCAAAATTGATTTTCTTAAAGGCAATCAAAATGCCAAACATGGGGATGTAGTTGTTGGCGATGAGGTAGAGCAGACCGGGCAGCATGAACAGATACAGCGGCCGGTTCCGTCTGCGCTCCTCTGCCCGCTTGGCCTTTTTCCGCTGGGCCAGAACGTCATTGTATTCTGCGGCGGCTGGAACTGCTTTTGGCGGCATGGAACACCACTCCCTTTTCTATTACTGTAAAACCATGATACCCCGGGGAGCCCCGGCATTCAATCAAAAAAGTACAGGGGAGTTTTCATTTTCAACTCCGTTACAGCAGCTGCCGCAAAAAGCACACTGCCTCCTCCATATTCTGGGCGTTGGCTGCCACCCCCACCACCACGTCGGTAAGGAAATATCCGGCCTGGTGCAGCCCGGAGCCCGGGGAGAGCCGGATGCCCATAAGCACCAGCTGCCCGGTGGCATCCGGGTAATAGTACAAGTCCTCCTGGTGGCGCTCCAGGGTCTCGCCATCCAGGAAGAAGGCCAAATCCACAAAGGCTCCCTGCTTGGCGTACATATCAAAGACGGGCTGGTCGGCGGCAAAGAAATCCAGGCCGCTGATGCCGAACAGTGCTGCCAGAATCTGGATGCTCTGGGCGTTGCCCGTCTCCTCCAGCCCCTGGCCCAGGTGCAAATCTGCCGTCACGTCCACCCGGCGGCCGGACATATCCACGCCGCCTTGGGCAAGCAGCGCCTCCAAAGCCTGCCTGTCCCCCTCCGGGGAGGCGGTGTTGACGAACACGGCGTACATGGCCACCTTCCCCCGGGAGGCGGTGGTAAGCACCGTCACCACCGTCAGCACGGCGGCACACACCAGCGCCAGAATGGGAATCTTATAGTAGTCCCACAGGAATACCAGCCGGTCGTGGTGGTTCAGCTGGGCCAGGGCCTGCCTATCCAGCTTAAGTCGTTTTTTTATCTTCATGGGTGCCTCCCTGGGACGCTGTCCGCCAGTCCACCGGGCTCATGCCGGTGTACTTCCGAAACACCGTGGAAAAATAAGATATGTTGTCGTAGCCCACATTTCCCGCCACCTCACTGACGGATAGGCTGGTGGTGAGCAGCAGGCGCTTGGCCTCGTCGATGCGGATTTTGTTGATATACTCCCGTAGATTCATCCCCTTCCGGCTGCGGAACTGCTTGGAAAGATAGTTGGGGGTAATGCAGGCCACGGCGGCCACGTCCTCCCGGTTGATGTTCTCCCGGAAATGGGCCCGGATGTATTCGTCCGTCTTGACCATGATATCCTCCCCCTCTGCCAGGCTTTGCAGGGCCTGGTCCGTCAGGAAGAACAGCCGGTCGGCGTAGCGCAGCAGCACCTGCCGGGTCAGGGCAGGCTCCCGGCTCAGAGCGGAAAGCTGGGCATCCTCAAAGGCCTCCTGGGGGGAAATGCCGTTGTCCCGAAGGCAGGACAGGAACACATGGAGCAGCTCCCGGCGGAAATCGTCCATTACCTCCCGGGTGTAGTCCCCGGAGGCGATGATGCGGTGAATGGCCATGCCGATGTATTCCAGGCACCCCTGGCTGTCCCGGCGCTTCAGGTAGCCCAGCAGCAGGTGGGCATCCAGGAAGCTGCCGGGGCCTTCCGCCCTGTCCGCCTCCTCCAGAGTGAGAATTTTTCCTGCCAGAACCCGAATCCGGGGGAGCTTGGCGGCCATTTCCCCCTTCACAGCAACGGCCTGGTAGAGGGGGAAGGGGGCGCTTATCAGAATGGAGGGACGCAGCCCCACCTGGTTGACACATAGCTCCATAAGCATATGGCACCGCTGGGGCAGCGCCTGCGCCAGCCGTCCGGGGACGAAGCAGGTACACACCAGAAACCGGCCATCGAAATCCGTCAGGCAGTAGGCCGAACCGATGTAGTCTGCCAATGTCTCATCGTGGAGCCGGGTGAGGGTGTAGCTCAGCAGCTCCCGGCTCCAATGCCCCTGGAGGGCATCGGTGGTATCCGCGCAGGTCATTACCATCTGCCAGCTGCTCTGGGCGGAGAGCTCTAAGGCATTCCGGCTGAGCAGGGATGCCACTGCAGAAGGATCGGTGCCCGCCATGCCGTTGCTGATTTTCCGCAGCACGTTGTTCAGCACCGAGTCCTGCCGGGCCTGGGCCTCCTTCCTGGGGGCTGGAGTGCGGCTCTTGACCTGCTGCACCAGCCGCTGCACCTCGCTGTTCAGCTCGGCCATGTCGAAGGGCTTGGTGATATAGCCGGAGGCCCCATAGCGGATGGCCGCCCGGGCACACTCAAATTCCTCGTGGCAGGTGAGGAAGCTAAAGGCCGCCGGAATCTTATTATCATAGATGTACTGAAGCACCTCGATGCCGCTGACCTTGGGCATCCCAATGTCGCAGAGGATGATTTCCGGCCGCTGGCTGTCAATCAGCCGGATAGCCGCCTCGCCAGTGTAGGCCCGGAGCACCTGGGAGATACCCAGGGCTGTCCAGTTCAGCTGGTGCTGAATCACATCCACGGTGGAAATGTCGTCGTCACAAATCAATATCTTCATGGGGTTCCTCTCTGTCCGGGATGCGGATTTCCACCCGGGCGCCGCCCTCTGGGCGGTTGGAAATACGCAGCAGGTCGCTGCGGTGGTACAGCAAATGCAGGGTATAGCGCACATTGCTCAGGCCCAGGTGTTCCTTGGTGAACACGGCATCCTCGGCCAGAAATTTGTCCAAAGCCTCCTGGGAGAAGCCCTCGCCGCTGTCCTCCTCCACCAGGCAGATGCCCCGGAAGTCCGGCTCTGTCAGGGGGTAGCAGCGGATGCGGATTTCCAGCTGCTCATACAGAGTCATGGCGTGCTTAATGGAGTTCTCCACCAGGGTATAGAGCATCAGGAAGGGAATCTCCCGCTCCCGGATTTCCGGCGGGCATTCCACCTGGGAGCATATGCTCCCGGGGAAGCGCATCTCCTGCATGGCCAGATAATTTTCGATATGGGCCAGCTCCTGGGACAGGCTAATCCAGGGGCTGCTGACATTGAGCATATACCGGATAAATTTGGCGAAGGCGGCAATGTAGGCCCGCACCTCCTCCGGCTGGCAGATATAGGTCATATTGCTGATGGTGGTGATGGCATTCAGGAAGGAGTGGGGGCGAATCTGAGCCCGGAGCATGGTCAGCCGGTTGGCATCCTCCTGCAATTTCAAATCGTAGGTCTCAATCCGCAGCTTGGTAATTTGCCCGGCCATGTCGTTGAAGCTCTGAAACAGGGCCGCAAATTCCCGGCTCCCTGCCTCCGCCGCCTCCAGCCGGTAGGAGAGATTTCCTTGGGCCAGGGCCTCGTTGGCCCGAATCAGGGCGGTGCTGGGTCTGGCCACCCGGCAGTACAGCAGCCGCAGCAGCGCCACCACCAGAATCAGGCACAGGGCGCTGTCGGCAAACAGCAGCAGCGAGGCGGTGGTGCGGTTGCTTTCCGACAGCACAGGAATCACCGTCAGATAGGCCTGGGCATCCAGCAGGGGTACCGGGCAGGAGACGGTCATCTGCCTTGGTTTTTTCCCGGGTAGCTCCTGGCCCTGGGGATACCGCACTCCCTGGGCCTCCAGCCAGAACACCGGCTCCTCGCCCAGGACACTGAACTTGGCATCGATGCGGTAGTCCTCCAGGTTGCTCACCGCCCCCACCAGGTATTTTCCCATACGCACGGCCTTTTCCAGATAGGAGCATTCCCCCACCTGCATCAGGGTCCAGTGCTCGTCCCGGAAGGCGGTTTCGGTCTGCTGGGCATTTTCCCGCAGATATTCCTTCAGGGCCAGCACCTCCCGGCCATCCAGCCCGGTTCCGGCGGAGAAGAGGTAGAAATTGTTTTCCGTATCGAAGACGAAGAAGGCATCGGCATCGGCGCTGACAATGAGCTTCTCCTTCATCATATCCAGAATCTTCCGCTTGGTGGTGGCATCCATCACCGGGGAGCCGGTGCGCAGCTGGTTGGAGCTGTGCAGGGTCACCAGCAGCTCGTGGATGTGCTCGTACATGGTCTCGGTGCGGGATTCCACATCCGCCATCCAGAGCCGGATGGAGTTCCGGTTCTCCTCCTCCACCGTCTTCCGGATTTCCACCGTCATATTGAAGCTGGTCCAGGCAAAAAAGCACAGCGCCAGCAGAATAATTGCACACAGCAGCGCCATGGTCTGCTTCCACCAGGATTTCTGCATTCCCGCCCCTCCTTGGTTTCGGTTTTTCTCCATTATACCGGCTTCCCCGGGAAAAAACAATGTGTACCCGGGAAAATCCCCGAAGAAAGCAAAGCTGGCTGCCTCACCGGAAAGGCAAGGCAACCAGCCGCAATTGGAAGGGAATTACTGATTGGAAGCCAACCATGCGTCGGCCTGGGCCTGGTAATCCGCAATAATGGTGTCGATGCCTGCGGATTGCAGGTCGCTGAGGAACTGGTCATACACACCGGAATCCGGGTCCACGTCGCCGAAGTTCAGCACATCCTTGTACTGGGAAACCACGTTGGTAACGGCGGCGTACTCGTTCATCACGTTGGCATTGGTGGGGTTGAAGCCGTACAGGGGAGGTGCCCAGGCTTCCTTCATCAGCTTCATGCCGTACTCGCTGTTGGAGCCGGAGTTGGTGTTGGCGAAGGGCAGGCCCTGGAAGCCGTTGCCGATGATGCCGCAGGAATACATGCAGTTATAGGGGATGGTGTTGGCATCCATGCCCTCGGGATAGTCGCAGACGGTGTGGTCTTCATTCCACACATAGTCCTGACCCTCTGCACCGTAAATCAGGGTGTCCCACACGAACTCGTCGCAGTACAGCAGATTGATGAAGGAGGCGGCGGCGCTGGGATTCTTGCAGGTGTAGGAGATGCCGATGCCGCAGCCGTCGTTGGTCAGGTCGGAGATGCCGATGGTAACGGCCTCAAAGTCAGCGCCGTAGTAGTTCATCTTGTCGAACATGTCGCTGATGGCGGGAACGTCGGCGGAGTGACCCATGATAACGCCCTTGGAGGAGCCGGACATCACAGCCTCGTCATGGGACAGGGTGTTGGCAGAGCCCTCGGGGTCGCAGTAGCCCTTCTGGCGGAAGTCATAGGCTCTTCTGCAGGCATCCCGGTAGGCATCGGTGGCGTAGTAGTTCACCAGCTGGGTGCTCTCCCCCTGGGTGGCGGCGTACTGGCCCACCAGAGCGGTATGGGTGGCGAAGTTTTGCAGCTGATAGAACTGGTCGGTGTAGACCAGGAAGTGCTCGGAGGGATAGGCCTCCTTCAAAGCAGCCAGGCACTCATCCAGGGTGTCCAAATCGTGAACCTTGGACATATCGTACTTACCGGCCACCAGGTCGTTGTTGTATATGAACTTCCAGTCCAGAACGGTGCCGAAGTACCGGGGAATCATATACACGGAGCCGCCCAGCTTGCCGTTGTTCATAATCTCACCCAGCATCTGGACGGTGGGCTGCAGCTCGTTTTCCAGGTAATCGTCCAGGGGCAGCAGGTAGCCCTGGTCTACGAAGGAGGGCATGTTGTCGAACATCATCACCAGGTCGGGGCCATTGCCGCCGGCCAGCTCCATGGGAACCACGGTGAACAGGTCCGCAATGGGAATGATGGTCAAATCCAGAACATAGTCCACTCCCAGGGTGTTGGTCAGGTAGTCGTTGATGACGTTTTCAACGGTCTTGGTAGCTTCCTTGCTGGGAACGGTCATCAGGGTGGCCATTTCCAGTTTGACGTGGGTAACGTTGTCTGCCTTGGCGCTGACGGCGCCCAGGCTCAGCACCATAGCCAGTGCCAGAGCAAGAGCCAGAACTTTCTTCATTTCGCATTTCCTCCCATTTGTTATGGTGGGGTCTCAGCCCCTGGCTTTATTAAAGCAGACGGCAGCCTGTTCCGCTTTTGAAAAAGATGCCTTTGCATTCAAAAATAATCCCATTGCCCCGGCTGCGCCCCCCAACAAACGATAAAAGTAAAACAGCAGTTCACTTTTTTGCTATTCCCTCTCCCCGCCGTCCTGTATGATAAAGGTACCAAAAAATGAAACAGGAGGACTTTATTATGGGCAATTTTGAAAATGCCAAAGTTCAGGTGGCCCAGGGCTGGCTCCAGGGCAGCGTGGAGGGGCTGTATGCCTTCCCCCACCCCTTTGGCTGCTCCCAGACCGGGGAGGACCATGCCCGCACCCGGCGGCTGCTGGCGGCACTGGCCCGGCATCCCAACGCAGGGGGCGTGCTGGTGCTGGGGCTGGGCTGCGAAAACCTCACCCACCAGCAATTTTTGGAGGAGCTGGGGCCATATGACCGGAACCGGATTCAATTCCTCACCTGCCAGCAGGTGGAGGATGAGATGGCCGCCGGGAGGCAGATGCTGACCGCCCTGGCAGAATATGCCGGGCAATTCCGCCGGGAGCCCATTCCCGCCAGTGAGCTGATTGTGGGCATGAAATGCGGTGGCTCCGACGGACTCTCCGGGGTCACCGCCAACCCCACGGTGGGGCGGTTTTCCGACCGGCTTATCGCCATGGGTGGCTCCACGGTGCTGACGGAGGTGCCGGAGATGTTCGGGGCGGAGGGCTTTCTGCTGAACCGCTGCCGGAATGCGGCGGTATTCCAGAAGGCCGTGGATATGATTAACGGCTTCAAGGACTACTTCCTCCGGCAGGGGGAGGCGGTATACGAAAATCCCAGCCCGGGGAACAAGGCCGGGGGCATCACCACCCTGGAAGACAAATCCTGCGGCTGCGTGCAGAAGGGGGGCAGCGCCCCCATTATGGATGCCATTGGCTACGGCTGTCAGGTGCAGAGCCGGGGGCTAAATCTGCTCTATGGGCCAGGGAACGACCTGGTATCCTCCACGGCGCTGACGGCGGCGGGGGCCCACCTGATTCTCTTCACCACCGGCCGGGGCACCCCCTTCGGGGCACCGGCCCCCACCCTGAAAATTGCCACCAATACCCCTCTGGCCCAAAAGAAATCCGGCTGGATTGACTTCAACGCCGGTGTGGTTGCCGACGGAGGGTGCACCCTGGACCAGGCGGCGGAGCAGCTGATGCAGCTGGTGCTGGAAACCGCCTCCGGCCAGCAGACCCAGGCGGAGCGCAAGGGGTATCGGGAGATTTCCATATTCAAAGGCGGCGTGGTGCTGTAGCCGCAGCACCGGCCCACAACACCGAATTTACATCAAGGAGGAATACCCATATGAACGAGTTGCAGCAAAAAATCAGCGCCATTGGCGTGGTGCCGGTGATTAAGCTGACCAACCCCACCCGGGATGCCGGGCCTTTGGCCGACGCCCTGTGCGCCGGTGGGGTGCCGGTGGCGGAGATTACCTTCCGGGCCGCCGGGGCGGATGAGGCCATGGCCATCATGCTGGCACGGCATCCGGAGATGCTGGTGGGAGCGGGCACCGTGCTGACCACCGAAATGGTGGACAGAACCATTGCCGCCGGGGGCAGATTCGTGGTCACGCCCGGGCTGGACATTGAAATTGTAAAGTACTGCCAGGAAAAGGGCATCACCTGCTTCCCCGGCTGCACCACCCCCACGGACTACCACGCAGCCTACAAGCTGGGGCTGGAGGTGCTGAAATTCTTCCCCGCCGAGCAAAGCGGCGGACTGGCCAAAATTAAGGCCATGGCCGCTCCCTTCCCCATGTTCCGGGTGATGCCCACCGGCGGCGTGAACCTGAAAAATCTGGCAGAGTATGCCGCCAGTCCCATTATCGCCGCCTGCGGCGGCAGCTATATGTGCCCGGACAAGCTGATTCAGGCCGGTGCCTGGGAGGAAATTACCGACCTGTGCCGCCAGTCCGTGGAAATTGTGAAAAAGGCCCGGGGATAATTCAACAGGAGGGAAAGAAACATGTCTAAAATTGTAACCTTCGGTGAGCTGATGCTCCGGCTTCAGCCCTACAACTATGAGCGCTTCGTCCAGTGCGACCATGTGGAGTTCACCTTCGGCGGCGGCGAGGCCAATGTGGCGGTGTCCCTTGCCAATTATGGCATGGATGCAGCCTACGTCACCAAGCTGCCCACCCACGCCATCGGTCAGGCGGCGGTGAATTCCCTGCGCCGCTACGGTGTGGACACCTCCAAGATTGTCCGGGGCGGCGACCGGGTGGGCATTTACTTTAACGAAAAGGGCGCTTCCCAGCGGGGCAGCGTGTGCATCTACGACCGGGCCCACTCCGCCATCGCCCTGGCCCAGCCCGAGGACTTCGACTGGGATGCCATTTTTGAGGGAGCCGAGTGGTTCCACTTCACCGGCATTACCCCGGCCCTGGGCGGGCATCTGGTGGAGATTTGCCGTCAGGCCTGCCAGGCGGCCAAGGCCCACGGCTGCAAGATTTCCTGCGACCTGAACTACCGGGGCAAGCTCTGGACCCGGCAGCAGGCCCGGGAGGCCATGACCGAGCTGTGCCGGTATGTGGACGTGTGCATCAGCAACGAGGAGGACGCCAAGGATGTCTTCGGCATTGAGGCCGAGGCCACGGACATTTACGGCGGCAGCCTGAACCACCAGGGCTATAAGTCCGTTGCCAAGCAGCTGGCGGATAAATTCCACTTTGAAATGGTGGCCATCACCCTCCGGGAAAGCCACTCCGCCTTTGACAACGGCTGGAGCGCCATGCTCTACAACGCCGCCAAGGACGAGTATTGCTTCTCCAAGAAATACGATTTGCACATCATCGACCGGGTAGGTGGCGGCGACAGCTTCGGCGGCGGCCTGATTTACAGCCTGCTCTCCGGCAAGGACACCCAGCAGGCCGTGGAATTCGCCGTAGCCGCCTCTGCCCTGAAGCACTCCATCGAGGGCGACTACAACATGGTCACCGTAGCCGAGGTAGAAAAGCTGGCCGGCGGCGACGGCTCCGGCAGAATCCAGCGGTGATTTAGTGCCTGGCATCTACTGAAAATACTGCGGCGCCACCCCTACCGGGGGTGGCGCCGATGCTTTTATAGGATAGCGGGCAAAAGGCGCCCCGGCAGCTGGGTTGGCAGACTGTCGGGGCGCTTTGTGTTTGTGTGGGGCTTTACTGGCCGGTCATAATGCGGACGATTTCGTGGTCGGTGTCCCGCATACCCTCCCGGCCCAGGCGGCCAACGCTGAGGATGGTTTCCTCCACGCCCTTCTGGACAATGCCCTCGCCGCCGTAGAACTGATGGCCGTGGAGGTACATCTGCCAGCCCAGCAGCCCGGCGTCCACGGCGCAGGCGATTTTTGCGGCGCAGGAGGGCTTGGCTCCGTCGCAGATAATGCCGGAGGCAATGGCCAGGGAATTGACCAGGGTGTGGGTAATAACCTGGTAGTCACCGCCGTTGAGCCAGGCAATGGCGGCCCCGGAGGCACAGCCGGCGCAGACTGCGCCGCAGTAGGCAGACAGCCGTCCGATGCCGGTTTTCAGGTGGAGGGTGAGCAGGTTGGACAGCAGCAGGGCCCGAAGCAGCTCCTGGTGGGACTTGCCCAGCTCCTGGGCGTAGGCAATCACCGGCAAGCTGGCGGTCATGCCCTGGTTGCCGGAGCCGGAGTTGATGATAACAGGCTTTTCGCAGCCGCTCATGCGGGCATCGCTGCCCGCCGCCGCTGCGGCTCTGGCCCGGATGGTAACATCGTTGCCGTACATATCCAGCAGGGTCTTGCCAATGGCCGCACCCCAGCGGCCGGTGAGGCCCTCTTGGCTGATGGCGGTGTTATAGGCAATCTGGCGCTCCAGAATAGGGGCCACCGGCTCCAGGGGAGCGGTTTCGGCGTATTCCAGGATATCCCGGACATTTAGCCGCTCATAGCCCTCCGGGTGGCTTTCGTCCACCTGGGGGCTGCCCTGGAAAAGGGCCTGTCCGTTTTTCTCAATAAGGACAATATTGGTGTGGCAGCTGGTGATGCGAACCCGAACCCGGTCCGTTTCCCCTTGCAGCTCCACCAGAATATCGAAAATTTCATCCGACTGGGCCGGGCGGACACAAATGGGCACCTCCTGCAAAAACTGCCGGATGGCCCTGCGCCCCCCATCGTCCACCTGGCTGATGACCTGAAGCACCTGGGAGGCATCGCCTGCGGCAGCACCTGCGGCCACGGCAGCCTCCAGCCCCTTCAGCCCATCGGTATTGGGCACCACGACACTTTTCACATTTTTAATAATATTGTTGCTGACAACCAGCTCCGCCCGCACCGGGGCACAGTCCAGCACCTCTCTGGCCTTGGCAGCCGCATAGGCAATGGCAATAGGCTCCGTGCACCCCATAGCAGGCACCAACTCCGCCCGGAGAATCGCAGTATACAATTCAGCCAATTCCGGCGATAATGACATAGTTTATACCTCCCTCGGCCATTTTCGGCCGGTGATGACAATCCCATGGCACTGATTATACTGTCCCCCCGTTGGATTGTCAACCGACAAAGGGGCCGGATGCCGCCTCCGGTGCGCCAGCCCTGGTTCGGGGTGGCCTGCTGCCCGGCCAACATTGCCCGGACCCTGGCCTCTGTGGGACAGTATATCTTCGCCCAGGACGAAAAGTCCATTTACATCAATCAGTTTATCTCCGCCTCTCTGGAAACCCGGGTATGGGACAACCCGGTAAAGCTGAACCTTCACTCCGCTCTGATGCAAACCGGCACCCTCCGGCTGGATATCCAGGCGGAGCAGAACCAGCCCTTCACCATCCGGCTGCGTATCCCCCGGGAGCTTGACGAAGCTGCTACAATAGATGGTGCAGGGCATTTCCGTATTCTGGTGAGCATCATTATGCCCGCCATCAAGTCCGCCATGATTGTAAAAATTTCTGAGCTCCGTAGGGGCGATGAAAATCGCCCGCAATCTTGCGGTTCCCGGGCGGTGCGTTGAATGGCACGCACCCCATCCCGGCTCCCTCAGAGAGGGAGCTGTCGAGCGAATGCGAGACTGAGGGAGTGTACTTCGATGAACGTAAAAGCTCAAAAGTTTCAGAGTTCACATGTGCTGATGTGTAAATCGCTGGCATGAAGCAACCATCGGACGACACTCCCTCAGTCACGCCCTGCGGGCGTGCCAGCTCCCTCATAGAGGGCTGTCTCTTATACACATCTGACGCTGCCGAC
>UROL01000030.1 GCA_900549495.1 uncultured Eubacteriales bacterium
CTCGCTAAACCGGAGGGGTGGCGGGCGATTTTCATCGCCCCGAAAAACTCAGAAGATTTTGGGTTTTACAATTCGTTGGAGTGGGCTCTTGTGGGAGACGTGCGGATTCGTCTATTTACGACAGAAATTTTGGCAAAATGCTAAAAAATAGATAGAGTATTGACAGAAAAGTGGTGTGTATGGTAGAATATTCACAAAAGAAGCGGTACTTCGTCTGTAAACAAATTGAAAAGAGAATATACATATGCCAAGAAATACACAGAAGGATATCCGGGCAGAGGCTCTGCGGCGGGAGCGGATTTTGATGGCCGGGCTCCGGCTGTTTTCCCAGCAGAGCATTGAGCAGGTCAGCATGGATATGGTGGCCCAGGCGGCGGGGGTGGGGCCCACCACCCTGTTTAAGTACTATAAGAGCAAGGAAAGACTGGTGGTGGCCATCAGCGCCATGGCCTGGACAGAGGAGTGGCACCTGGCCCTGGAGCACTACGGGCCGGAAATGCAGGAAACCATGACGGCCTATGAGCTGATTCAGTGCTATACCGACTGGATTATCCTGGTTTACCGGCGGAACCCGGCGCTGCTCCGGTTCAGCGGGGATTACAAATCCTACATCTGCCGCCAGAACCCGCCCCAGGAGGAGCTGCAGGAGCACCTGGGGGCCTTGCAGCCCATCAAGACCATGTTTCACCGGGCCTACCTCCGGGCCAAGGACGATGGCAGCATCCGCCTGGACGTGCCGGAGGATACCCTGTATACGGCCACGGCCATCCATATGCTCTGCGTTGCAGAGCGCTTCGCCCAGGGCATTGTCTGGACCCGCTATGAGACCGAAAATCATCTTCGGGAGCTGGACATTACCCAGGACATGATACTGAGTTGGTGCGCCGGGGAGAAGGCTCCCCCCAGGCGGCCTCCCATATCTCGGCATGGCAGCTAGGCAAAGGCCGCCCGCCGGGGGGAAAAGGGGGAAAAGCAATGACGAAAAAGCAGATTTATTATTCCCGCACCTATCGCAGGCTCCGTGCTGACCGCAGGCAAAGCCTGATTCTGTTCCTGGTGGTGGTGATCCCGTCTCTGGCAGCCATGATTTTCTTCATGCCGGAGATTACCCTGCTGTTCTGCCGGGTGGCTGCCCGGGTGCTGGGCCGGGCGGGGGTGATTACCGTGCGCCAGGCCATGTACAACCAGCTGTTTGGGAATATCCATTATCTGGCCTCGGTGGCGGGGCGGCCCTCGGCCTGGATGTGCCTGTGCAATGTGGGGGTCTGCCTGGCTGGGATGGTGCTGTGCATGGTGCTGCCCACCCGGAACCGGCCAGTGAGCATCTACCTGATTTTCAATGCCGCCATTCACCTGATTTCCAGCCTATGGTTTCTGTTTGCCGGGTGGGACTTCCCCTATGATGCCACGGATTTCTCCCAGCTGTACCTGATTCAGGAGGTGGGAATCTGGGTGGTGTTCCTGGTGATGACCACCGGCGTCACCTCTATTCTGGGCACTCTGGGGCTGGGCTACAAGCTGCTGACGGTGGTGGCGGTAATGGCCTATAGCTGGGTCTTCGGCCTGGTGCGCTACATTGTATTTCTGTATCTGATGCGCCGGTATACCATGCTGTATATGACGGTGATGTATTTCACCTTCGGCCCCATGTTCGATTTTCTGTACCTGGTGATGATTTATGGCTGGTTTGTCAATCGCATGGTAAAGCTCTATGAATCCGCCAAGGGGAAGGAGGAATGGGAATGGTCATAAGGCTGCTAAAGGGGTATATGTTCTTTATCATCGGGCTGATGCTGCTGTATACCCTGCGCCACTTCTATTTTACGGTGCAGCGGCTTCTGGGCAGCCAGCGGCTCTACTATGGGGACATCATCACCAGCAAAATGAAAACCATCTCCGTGCTGATTCCCATGCACAACGAGGAGCTGGTGCTGCGCAACGCCCTGGATGCCCTGCTGGAATGCGACTACGACCCGGCGCTGATGGAGATTATCCCCATCAACGACCACTCCACTGACCGCACCGGGGAAATGCTGGAGGAATACCATAGGAAATACGATTTCATCCGCCCCCTGCACCGCCATACTGGCCGCCGGGGCAAGCCCTCCGGCCTGAACGATGCCATGAAGCTAGCCCGGGGGGAAATCATTGTGGTGTTTGATGCGGACTACCGCCCGGCCCGGAACCTGCTGAAGCAGATTAGCCTGGGCTTTGAAGACCCCCATGTGGGGGCGGTGATGGGGCGGGTCATCCCCTACAACGCCAATAAGAATATGCTTACCCGGCTGATTTCCCTGGAGCGCTCCGGGGGCTACCAGGTAGACCAGCAGGCCCGGTATAACCTGGGGGCCGTGCCCCAGTACGGCGGCACCGTGGGTGGCTTCCGGCGGGACTACCTGCTGGAAACCGGGGGCTTCCGGGAGAATATTCTGGCAGAGGATACCGAGCTGACCTACCGGCTCTTCACCAACGGCTGGAAGGTGCTGTATGCCAACTCCGCCGAGTGCTACGAGGAATCCCCGGAAACCTGGAATATCCGGGGGCGGCAGATTCGCCGCTGGTCCCGGGGCCATAACCAGGTGCTGTTCCACTATTTCTTCCCCACCCTATTCAGCCGCCACATGACCCTGATTCAGAAGCTGGACGGCATTTTTCTGCTGTTTGTCTACGCCGTGCCCATGTTTACCATGGTGGGCTGGCTGGTTTCCATGGCTCTGTTCTTCCTGGGGGAGATGAACATAATGAGCGGCTGGTGGGTTATCCTGTTCCTGGGGGTATACGATTCCTTCGGCAATTTCGCCCCCTTCTTCGAGGTGGGCAGCTCCCTGGTGCTGGACGGCACCCCCAAAGAGGCCACGCTGCTGCCCCTGCTGATGTTCAATTTCTTCTTTTACATGTGGCATATCTCCCTGGGCTTCTTCGATGCGGTGGCGGATGTGGTCACCGGACGAACCACCGTCTGGGATAAGACCGCCCGGGCCAAGCGAAGCAAGGAGGCGGTGAAATGAATGAAATAAAGGGTACCCTGCTTTTGTTCGCCCTGATGTTCGCTCTGCCGCTGCTGCTGGCCGCCTCCTATGGCAAGCTGCGTAAGTCCAAGGTGCTCCATATCCGGCAGGATTACGTCAGAGACCCCCGGTATTTCGGCAGCAGCTTCCGCCGGATGGTGCAGGCTGCCCTCTCGGCAGATGAAAATGGGGTGCTCCACCTGTCCAGGCCGGAGCAGTGCGTGTTCCCGGAGGATGCCGGGGCCCTTGCAGAGCCGGCGGTGGAATGCCTGGTGCTGGCCCTGAATGGGGAATTCCGGCCGGAAAAGCCCCATGTCTTTCACAAGGAAATCTACTGCGCCCAGGATGCCTCCCTTCCCCCAGGCAGCCAGTTTCGGGCCCTCTGCGGCCAGCGGATAGCCCTGGCCCGGGGCTGCCAATGTCTGCGCTGGGTGGACGGCAACGAGGCGGTGACCGTGGGAGAAAACTGCGATCTGGGCCTTAGCGCCTCCTCCGGGAGGCTGCTGACCCTGGGCAGCCAGACCAGCTTCCAGCGGCTTTACGCCCCGGAAATCCGGCTGGCCGTGGCCCCGGAGGGGCCCCCGCCCCATAGCCCGGTGCCGGTGCCGGAGAAGCGGCATATGCCGGTGCTGTATGACCTGCGTAACCTGTCCGAGCGCCAGAGCGACTCCCGGGGCCATGTGGGCGCCAGCCTCATCACCCGCTGGAATCTGCGGATTCTGGAGGGCATGACGGTGGAGGGGGACATTAGCGGTGACCGGGGCGTTCGGGTGATGAAAAACGCCGTGGTGTACGGCAACGTATTTGCCGGGGCCGACGTGCTGCTGGAGGAGGGAGCCCGGGTGCTGGGCAATGTGTTCAGCCAGGGCAGCGTCCGCCTGGGCCCGGGGGCCAGTGTGGGCCAGCCCGGAGAAATCCACTCTGTAATTGCCCGGAAGAAAATTTACTTCGCCGGTGACAACCGGGTTTATGGCTTTGTCAGCGCCCTGCGGGGCGGCACCACCGGCGACAGGGGGGACGGACGATGAAAAGAAGAAAGCTGCCATACCTCTGGGCCCTGCTGCTGGCCCTGCCCCTGGTGGCGCTGTGCTTCCTGCTGCAAGGCATCCCCGCCGAGGAAACGAAGGCAGCCCGGCCCTATGTGCCGGAGCTATGGGATTTGTATGAGCAGAGCGGACTGACAAATGGGCAAAGCCTGTCGGAGGAAAAGGTGCTGGAGACGGAATCGGTGGTTGCCTATGCTGACCGGGTGTTTTCTCTGAACACCGTTCTGCCCAATCAGGCCGATTACGCCCTGCAAGTGGCCCAGGCGGTGCAGCGGGACTGCCCGGGGGTAAAGAACTTCTATCTGCTGCCCATTCCCGGGCGGGGGGTGCTGGAACCGGACTATCCCCAGCAGCGGGAGCAATTTGAAACCTTTGTAGAAGGACTGTCGGCAGGAAATGTGATTCAGGTTCTGCCCCAGCTTCAGGAAAACGGCGGCAGAAATCTATACTACAGAACGGAAAACGGCTGGAACATGGAGGGCGCTTTCTATGGCTATCAGGCCATTTTGGAGGCGCTGGGCATGGAGCCGGACAATCTGCAAGGCTACCGAACTTATCTGTTCGGAGATTTCCACGGTAGCGAGCTGACGGCGCAGAAAGCCGTTTGCAAGTCGGAGGAACTGCGGAAGCGGCTGCGGGGCATTCCCAATGACCCCTACACCCTTTACATCAACAGCGAAAACCCCAACCGGGAAATTCTCACAGAGAAAACCGACGAGGGCATCCGAACGGTAGAACGCAGAACCGTGCGTATGAGTTGCATGGGCCCCAACGGCATTGTGGGAGGGAATGATTTCCTGCACAGCATGGTTAACGGTAGAGGGGACGGCGGCGTTATCCTGATTGCAGATCATGTAGGGAAGCTGCTGGCACCCTATTTAAGCGAAGTCTATGAATGGGTGTATGTAGTGAATGTCCGGGAGGATACATCCTTCCGGCAGGATTTGCCCAGAGTATTGGAGGAAATCGGGGCGGATACGGTGATTTACGCCGCTCCTGAAAACCGGCTGGGAAACGAATCCTATATGCGGGCGCTGAACCCATTTGTCCGAGGGGAGGAATAGCGGATGATTCTATGGATACAGGAAATACTCACCCGGTTTGCTGACTTCACCGCTCTGGCGGGGCGCATTCCCCTGGAAATTCTGGCAGATACCCGGCTGTATCTGGTGCTGGGGGCGCTGCTGCTGGCCCTGGGCATCCACTGCTACCGGTGGCTTGCCGGTGGAGCGGCCTTTCTGGCGGTGGCAGCCGGGCTGACAGCCTGGATGCAGGGCCGGGCCGCCTGGGGCCAGACCGTCACAGCCTTTGTCCTTATCGGTATGCTGGTGGCGGCCATGGTCTTCAACTGGAAGCGGGTGGATGCCGTCCTGCTGTGCGCCTTTGCCGCCGCCATGCCCCTGTACCTGCTGGGCCAGGCCTGGTGGTTGGCAGGGCTGGTGGGGCTTCTGGCCGGAGCAATGGCCTATTTCTTCCCCCTGGCGGGGGTGCTGGTTGGCTCCTCGCTGCTGGGCGGGATGCTGCTGGCGGATACCGGGGTGCTGCTCCCCTGGGTGTGCTGGGGGCTGGTGCCGGTGGGCATTGGGGTGCAATACCTGCTCTTTGGTCGGCACCAGCGGCTATTTTCCAAATGCGTCCCGGACTGGGTGCGTGACCTTCCGGCACGCAGGAAGGCGGGGCGGCGGAAATGATTCAGGTGCTGCGTAAGGAAAAAAAGTACATCCTGCCCCGGCGGGCGGCCATGGAGCTGGAGCGGCAGCTGTCCGGGGTGATGCAGCTGGATACCAACGGAGTGGAGGGCCGCTACTTCATCCGCTCCCAGTATTTCGACTCCCTGACCGACGGGGACTTGCATGACAATCTGGCGGGGCTATGGGAGAAAAGCAAGCTCCGGCTGCGGATTTATTCCCTGGACGACCAAAAGGCCAAGCTGGAATGGAAGCGGAAATTCGGCCTGGACAGCCGGAAAAGCTCCCTGACCGTTACCAGGGCCCAGGCCCTGCAAATGGAGCGGGGGGATGCCTCCTTCCTGCTGGACATGGATTCCCAGCTGGCCCGGCAGATTTACTGCCGCTTCACGGCGGGGGCCTACCGGCCCAAGACCATTGTGGAATACCAGCGCAAGGCGCTGCTCTATCCGGCGGGGGATGTACGCATCACCTTCGACACGGATATCCGGGGCTCGGTGTGCCCCTGGGGGCTGTTTGAGCCCCTGGCCACCTTCCCCATTACCGGAAACGAATATGTTTTGATGGAGGTAAAATACTCCGAGCTCATCCCCCAGCTGCTGGTGGACATTCTGCATCAGGCGGACAGCCTGCAAACCAGCAACAGCAAATATTTGCAGGCGAGACTGCTGAATCTGTAAAGGAGTGCGACAATATGAGAGCGTACATACTGGAAAATCTTACCAATACGGAATCCCTGGATCTGGCGGTGATTCTGCTGAACAACGCCGTATCCCTGGTGATGGCGTTTTTCATCATGTTCACCTATAAGATTTCCTACACCGGCAGTGCCTACAGCCGCCGGTTCAATGTGGCCATTGGCTCCATTACCCTGATTACCACCATGATTATGAGCGTCATCAGCAACAATGTGGCGCTGTCGTTGGGCATGGTGGGCGCCCTGTCCATCATCCGGTTCCGTACTGCGGTGAAGGATGTCCGGGACGCCACCTATATCTTCTGGGCCATTGCGGTGGGCATTGGCTGCGGCGTGTCCCAGTATGCCCTGATTGCCATTGGCTCGGTGTTCCTGCTGGTGTTCCTCCAGCTCACCAGCCGGGGCTTTACCTCCTACCGGCAGATGCTGGTGGTGCAGGGGGAGAATGGGGCCCTGTCCCGGATTGAGGCGGCGGTTACCGACTATTTCGACGGCAAGGTCAAGCCCTCCATGCGGAATATGACCGAGGTGAGCTGTGAGCTGGTGTACTCCGTGCCCGAGGGAATGCTGGAGCGGGGAGCAAAAAAGAACCAGATGGATATCACCGAGGCGCTGATTCAGATTCCCGGGGTGAACCGGGTGAATCTGGTGGAGCAGAAGGACGAGCTGAGCCAGTAGGCCCGGCTGCGGGAAAGGGGGCGATTTGCCTTTGGAGCGGATGAAAAAAACCCTGCTGTGCCTTCTGGCAGTGGCGGCGGTGCTGGTGGTGACGGTGCTGGGCAACGGCGTGGTGAATGCCAGCGTCCCCAAGGAGAAGGTGCAGAAAACCGTCACCCCGGAGCAGCTGGCGCTGTGGGGCGAGCCGGACACGGAGCGGATGGAATTCTACGGCGTACCCATATTTGAAACCAACCTGCCGGTAATCTACATCAACACCCAGGGCCAGAAAATCGGCAAGGAGAACAAGATTGTGGGCACCATTGCCCTGGGGGCTGACGATGGGCAGATGCACTCCGTCCAGGAGACACCCCAGGCCGTCTACCGGGCGAGAATCAATTACCGGGGAGCCTCCTCCTATAGTAAATTCGACAAGAAGCAATACCGAATCAAATTCCTGAAGAACAATTCCGACGGTGACCGGAATGTGGCCCTGTGCGGCATGGGAAAGCACAGCGAATGGGTGCTCAACGGCCCCTATCTGGACAAAACCCTGGTGCGTAACAAGCTGATGTATGACCTGGCCCGGGAGATGGGCCACTGGGCCCCGGACAGCCGGTTCTGCGAGCTGTTTGTGGATGGGGAATACCATGGCGTTTATGTGGCCATCGAGCCGGTTACCAACGGAGATACCCGGCTGCGGCTTTCCAAATTCGGTCTGCTCTCCGGGAAAACCCCCTATCTGGTGGAGCGGAACCGGGATTCCAAAGTGGATCAGGCGTTGATGACCTATGGCAAGGAAATGGGCTATACCCATTTGTCGCTGTACATCGACTATCCCTCCTCTTCCAAGCTCACCGCCAAGCAGGAGCAGTACATCCGGGAGGATATCTCCGCCTTTGAGCGGGTGCTGTATGGGGAGAATTTCCTGGACGAGCTGACAGGCTACCGAAACTGGATTGACATGGATAGCTGGGTGGACTATTTCATCCTCAACGAATTTGCCATGATTCGGGATGCGGGCAACCTGTCCACCTATGCCTATAAGAAGCTGAACGGAAAAATCCAGCTGGCGGTGTGGGATTTCAACAACGGCTTTGACCACTATCCGGAGTATGTGCTGGATGGCACCGGGTTTGAAACCATTAAAAACTCCTGGCTGGATCGGGTTTGCCAGGATCCGGTATTTGTAGACCGGGTGGTGGAGCGGTATCGGCAGCTGCGGGAAACCACATTGTCCCAGGAGCACATCGATGGACTGCTGGCGGGCTATCGCAGCCAGCTGGGGGATGCGGTCTGGCGGAACTTCCAGATTTGGGGCGGCTCCTTCAATGATAATATCCTGGTGGGCCTGGATGCAGAGGGGAACCCCCGCAACATCCGAAGCTACCAGCAGGCGGTGGAGCAGCTGGATACCATGATTTCCCGGCGGCTTGCCTATCTGGACGAGCACATCACCGACCTATACGACCTGTGCCAGAAAGAATCCTGAAGCATTTTGGCAAATACACTCCCTTTTTCCCAATAAAAAGAAAACCGGTGTCCCTCAGCGGACACCGGAACAAAAGAAATAAGCTCTCAACCAGGCTCTGACCTCTGATTGAGAGCTTATTTCATTTCACTGTCAATTTGCAGTTTCACTTGTAACCACCCTTTCTACGGATTCAAGCAGGTACGTTTTTTTCTTTCGTCCTTCCTTGTATCTACATAATACCACACTCTCCTGTATTTACAAGATGGGATTGTCACCAAAGAAACGCCGGGTTTTTCCTACAAAAAGTCAGTTGAATCCAGGGCTGGAATATGGTATCATAAACATGTTGGGCAGCTTTTCGCTGCCCAATTTTTTACCGCAGCTGTAGCAGGAAATCCCTGACGGCGGCGGTGAGCTGGTCCAGGTGGTGGGTGAAGCAGTGGTCGTCGCCGGGGATGGCGGCCAGGCGGGCGTTGGCGTACTGGGCCACCAGCTCCGGTGCCAGGGCGTAGGGAACGGCCTCGTCATCGGTGCCGTGGACGATGAGCACCGGGCCACGGAAGCGGCTGACGGCGTAGTCCACCGGGAGCATTCTGGCGGCACGGATGTAGTTGGCGCTCAGGGGGCGGCCACCGAAGGCCACCAGCTCCGGCAGGGAGTCGTCATCGAAGGGGATGCCCAGCAGGTTGCCGCTTCTGGCGCCGTAGACGATGTTCACAGCGGGGGACATGGGGATCAGGGCCTGGATGCGGTCGGCCATCATGCCGCCGGTGAGGATGGTGTTCAGGCCGCCCTGGGAGTGACCGGCCAGCACAATTTTGGAGACGAAGGGCCAGCTTCTTGCGGTGTCGATGACCTGCATGGCTTGCAGCATCCAAATCATTACATTGTGGTTATAGAATTCGCCGTCGCTGGTGCCGTGGCCGTACTGGTCCACCCGCAGCACGGCGTACCCGACCTCTACGGCGGTCTGGGCTACGGCGGTGATGTGGGGCTCGTCCATATTCCCGGTGAGTCCGTGGAGCAAAATCAGCAGGGGCAGCTTCTCCGCCCCGGTCTCCGGCATATCCAGCTTCCCCCGCAGGATGATGCCGTCACAGGAAAATTCCATAGGCTTAGAATTCATATTTTGTTCCTCCCGATGTATTTTTTCTGCAAAGCACGGAATGCTTTCTTCATACCATTGTACCCTACCCCCTCACTCTCGTCAATGTTTTTAGTTACGCTTTGGGATGGTTCCTATACGTTGGTTCCCTGACCCGCCCGGTTTTTTAGTTACGCTTTACGCTGGTACCGATACGGTAGTTCCCTGACCCGCCCGGTGACGATACCCTGGGGGAAACCGGGGGCGGGATATGGTTTTGTTTTTCGGAAACGGTTGGGGTTTGGGGAAACCCGGTCTGAGCGGGGGCGGATACAATCTATCCGCAAAAAGGTCATTAAAAATTCACAGATGAGGGACTTGACAATTTTGGCACTCGATGGTATAGTGTGCTTAGCACTCAGAGAGAATGAGTGCTAAGAAAGGAGGAGGGTTCATGGAGCTGACAGAGCGCAAGAAGAAAGTCCTGCGTAGTGTCGTAGACCTGTATATCCGCACCGCTGAGCCGGTGGGCTCCAAGGCCATTACCGAGCTGCCGGATATGAACTACTCCTCTGCCACCATTCGCAACGAGATGGCGGATCTCACCACCATGGGCTACCTGGAGCAGCCCCATACCAGCGCCGGGCGGGTTCCCTCCGCCGCAGGCTACCGGATGTATGTGGATGAGCTGATGATGGACTACCGCCTCAGCGTGGACGAAACCAAATCCATCAACACCGCCATTGAAGAAAAAATGAGCCAGGTGGATAAGCTGGTGGAGCGGGTTGCCAAGCTGGTCTCCCAGGCCACCAATCTTCCCGCCATCAGCGCCGCCGCCCGGCATGGCAGCGCCACGGTGCTGAAATACAATCTGCTGCAATCCGGCACCGGGGGCTTCATCCTGGTGCTGACCCTGACCCAGGACCAGGTGGTAAACAAGCTGATTAAGCTGCCCGTGGCCATTGCCGACTCGGATTTGAATTTGCTCACCGCCCTGCTCAACGCCACCATGACGGAGATTCCCGCCGAGGAATTCACCGCCGAGAGAATGGAAAAGGTGATGCGCTCCGCCGGAGCCGCCGCCAGCCTGGTGCCGGTGATTGTGGACTTCACCACCGAAACCTTAAAGAAGAACGCCGCCGCCGATGTGGCCGTGGCCGGTCAGGCAAGGCTCCTGGGCCTGCCGGAGTACCGGGACGTGGACAAGGCCCAGCGGGTCCTCAGCTCCATTGATGAGGATGCCCTGGGGAATCTCCCCGCAGTGATGCAGGGCAGCAACGGCACCCGGGTAATCGTAGGCCCGGAAAACGTGGCGGATGAACTGAAAGACACCTCCGTGGTCATGACGAAATTCGACATTGGCGACGGGATGCAGGGGATGATTGGCGTGGTAGGCCCCACCAGAATGGACTACGCAAAAATCACCGCCCGATTGAGCTACTTCGCAGAGAGCCTCAGTAAGATGTTCGCAAAACCGGAAACACCCCAGCTCCCAGGCTCTCTGGAGCAGGATAAAACTTCCCAATAAAGGAGAGACCTGCATATGTCTAAGAAAGAGAAACTGCAAGACCAGCCCACCCCCGAGGAAATCAAAGCCCCGGAGACCGAGCTGACCGAGACCAACGAACCCGTCCCCGAAGAGCAGGAGGCCCCCAAGGCCCCCGAAATCAACTGGGAAGAGAAATACAACGCCGAGCACGACACCTACCTGCGGCTGGCTGCGGAGTTCGATAACTTCCGCAAGCGCACCACCAAGGAAAAGGATCAGTCCTACGGCAACGGCAAGGCCGATGCCATTGTCAAGCTCCTGCCCATTTATGACAATCTGGAGCGGGCCCTGAACCAGCCCACCGAGGATGCCGCCTATAAAAAGGGCGTGGAGATGACCATGACCGAGCTGGTGAAGATTTTCACCGGGCTGGGGGTGGAAATCTTCGGAGCTCCCGGCGAACCCTTCGACCCCGCCATCCACAATGCGGTGATGCACATTGAAGACGAGAGCCTTGGCGAAAACGTCATTGCTCAGGTCTTCCAGAAGGGCTTCCGGCTGGGCGACAAGGTTGTCCGCTTCGCCATGGTGCAGGCAGCCAACTAAATTGTAAACAATAACTTTTCTATATATTGGAGGAAACATATTATGTCTAAGATTATCGGTATTGACCTGGGTACTACAAACTCCTGTGTTGCTGTTCTGGAAGGCGGCGAGCCTGTCGTCATCGCCAACGCAGAGGGCAACCGCACCACCCCTTCCGTGGTGGCATTCTCTAAGACCGGCGAGCGGATGGTTGGCCAGGTGGCAAAGCGCCAGGCCGTCACCAACGCCGACCGGACCATCGCTTCCATCAAGCGTCACATGGGCGAAAATTACCATGTGACCATCGACGGCACCGCCTATACCCCCCAGCAAATCAGCGCCTTCATTCTGCAAAAGCTGAAGGCCGATGCCGAGGCCTATCTGGGCCAGCCTGTCACCGAGGCGGTTATCACCGTTCCCGCCTACTTCTCCGACGCACAGCGTCAGGCCACCAAGGACGCAGGCAAGATTGCCGGTCTGGACGTGAAGCGTATCATCAACGAGCCCACCGCTGCTGCTCTGGCCTATGGCCTGGATAAGGAGAAGGAGCAGAAGATTATGGTGTATGACCTGGGCGGCGGCACCTTCGATGTGTCCATCCTGGACATCGGCGACGGCGTTATCGAGGTTCTGGCCACTGCCGGTGATACCCACCTGGGCGGCGACGACTTCGACCAGAGAATCATGGATTACCTGGTGGCCGAGTTCAAGAAGTCCGAGGGCATCGACCTGTCCGGTGACAAGGTTGCCATGCAGCGCCTGAAGGAAGCCGCCGAGAAGGCCAAGATTGAGCTGTCCGGCGTGGCTACCACCAATATCAACCTGCCCTATATCACCGCCGATGCCACCGGCCCCAAGCACCTGGACGTGACCCTGAGCCGTGCAAAGTTCAACGAGCTCACCGCCGACCTGGTGGAGCGCACCATGGGCCCTGTCCGTCAGGCCATGAGCGATGCCGGTCTGAAGGCCAGCGACCTGCATAAGGTGCTGCTGGTGGGCGGCTCCACCCGTATCCCCGCAGTCCAGGAGGCCGTGAAGAAGATTACCGGCAGCGAGGGCTTCAAGGGCATCAACCCCGATGAGTGCGTGGCCGTTGGCGCTGCCATTCAGGGCGGCGTGCTCACCGGCGATGTGCAGGACATCCTGCTGCTGGACGTCACCCCCCTGTCCCTGGGTATTGAGACCATGGGCGGCGTGTTCACCCGCCTGATTGACCGCAACACCACCATCCCCACCCACAAGAGCCAGGTGTTCTCCACCGCCGCTGACGGCCAGACCTCCGTTGAGGTTCACGTCCTCCAGGGCGAGCGTGAGATGGCTCAGTACAACAAGACCCTGGGCCGCTTCCAGCTCACCGGCATTGCCCCCGCACCCCGTGGCGTGCCCCAGATTGAGGTCACCTTCGATATCGATGCCAACGGCATTGTGAAGGTCTCCGCCAAGGATTTGGGCACCGGCAAGGAGCAGCAGATTTCCATCACCGCCTCCACCAACATGAGCCAGGAGGATATCGACAAGGCCGTGAAGGAAGCCGAGCAGTACGCCGCCGAGGACAAGGCCCGGAAGGAAGAGGTGGATACCCGCAACGCCGCCGACCAGACCGTGTACCAGACCGAGAAGACCCTCAGCGAGCTGGGCGACAAGCTCAGCGACAGCGACAAGGCCTCCATCCAGGCTGCCGTTGACAAGCTGAAAGAGGAGCTGAAGGGCAGCGACACCGCCGCCATCAAGGCTGCCACCGAGGATGTGCAGAAGGCATTCTATGCCGTGTCCGAGAAGCTGTATCAGCAGCCCGGCGCAGAGGGCCAGCCCCAGCAGCCCCAGGGCAACCCCGGCGACGATGTGGTGGATGCCGACTACGAGTCCGTGGACTAATTAAATGGTTCCCAGAAAGGGGCGGCCCAATCGCCGCCCCTTATTGGCGACTGTGTCGCCTGACAATGCCGCTACGGGGCTTGTACGGATACATCGGTTCCCTAACCCGCCCGGTGACGCACTGCACACCAAACCATAGGGACGAGTATGGTTGCCCCTGTGGCTGGCTTTTCTTACTTACGAGGTGAACGACTTTGGCAGATAAACGTGACTATTACGAGGTGCTGGGTGTCCAGAAGGGCGCATCAGCGGATGAAATCAAGAAGGCCTATCGGAAGATGGCCATGAAATATCACCCCGACCGGAACCCCGGCGACAAGGACGCCGAGGAGAAGTTCAAGGAGGTGGGCGAGGCCTACGAGGTGCTGTCCGACGACGAGAAGCGCGCCCGCTACGACCAGTATGGCTTCGCCGGGGTGGACCCCAATTTTGCAGCCGGTGGCGGTGGCAGCGGCTTTGGCGGCTTCGGCGGCGGCTTTGGCGGGTTCGGTGACTTTGGCGACATTTTCAGTGACCTGTTCGGCGGCGGCGGAAGCACCCGCCGGGGGGGCCAGAGCAGCGCCCGCCGGGGTGAGAACATTATGGCCCGGCTGGATTTGACCTTTGAAGAGGCCGCCTTTGGCTGCGACAAGGAGCTGAGTATTCCCAGAATTGAGAACTGCGCCGCCTGCAACGGCACCGGCAGCGCCGACGGCAATATCGAGACCTGCCCCAAGTGCCACGGCAGCGGCCAGGAGCAGGTGATTCAGAACTTTATGGGGATGCAGATGCGCTCCACCGCCCCCTGCTCCCAGTGCGGCGGCAAGGGCAGGATTATCAAGACCCCCTGCACCACCTGCAAGGGCAAGGGCAAGGTGCGCCGCACCAACAAGGTGCTGGTGAAGGTGCCCGCCGGTGTCAACGATGGGCAGAGCGTCCGGGTTCGTGGCGCAGGCAATGTGGGCAGCGGCGGAGCCCCCGCCGGGGATTTGCTGGCCGAGGTTCATATCAAGCCCCACAAGCTGTTCAAGCGCCGGGACTTTGACGTGTACTGCGAGGTGCCTATCTCCTTCGCCCAGGCGGCCCTGGGCGCGGAAATCGAGGTGCCCACCCTGGACGGCAAGGTGACCTACACCATCCCAGAGGGAACCCAGACCGGCCGGGAGTTCGTCCTCCGGGGCAAGGGCATCCCCCAGGTGAACAACCCCAAGCTCCGGGGCGACCACCACTTCAACGTGGTAGTGGAGACCCCCACCCGGCTCACCAACGAGCAGAAGGAGCTGCTGCGCCAGTTCGACGGCACCGTCAGCAAGAATGTCACCCCCAAGCGCAAGGGGTTCCAAGATATTCTCAATGATTTCTTCAAATAAAATTAAGCCGAAAACCCAGGCCCGGGACTTGTCCCCTGCCTGGGTTTTGTGTATAATATCTGTCTCTTATACACATCTGACG